>CAZLTJ010000240.1:0-1547 GCA_964562425.1 uncultured bacterium | reverse complement strand
CGGTATAAAGAGATACTATCAGAATATCCCGAAGGCCACAACCAGAGGGATAAAATAAAAAAGCAGATTGAAGAGATGGAAAATGGCATACAATAAGTACAAAAATGAACCAATTATAATAGACGGAATACGATTCCAGTCAAAAATGGAAGGTAAATATTATTCTCAACTAAAAATGTTAAAACAGGCTGGAATTGTAACGTCATTTGAAAGGCAAGTTCCTTTTAAAGTGTCTAAAAAGCGTAAATACTTTTTAGATTTCAAAGTGCATTATTCAGATGGCCGGATAGAATACGTTGATGTTAAGGGGAAAAAGACTCAAATGTATTTATTAAAAAAAGATATTGTCGAAGAAAATTACGGCATTAAAATCACAGAAATTAAATTATAATAACTATTAAATGAAAGGTTTCTATTATGGAAAAGATGGTAAGACACATCACACGTTCGCTCTATGTTCCACTTGTCCCGTCAGAAAGAGATGACGAAGTAAATAATATGCTTGAGTTGATTAAAGCAAATCATGATGCTCAAGATAAAATATCGGCACTTCAAGAAGCTATTAAACTTCAGAAGGCTAATGTTAAGGTTTTTGAAGAATCTATCCAAGATTCTGCAAGAAAATTAAAATACGGCGTATTATCAGATGTTCCATGCAAAATGATTCTTGATTGGCCCGATAAAAATATTACTGTTATCAGGAAAGATATATGGGACACTGTCGAAAGTCGTGAAATGACAGAATACGACAAGCCAGAACTTACTGATGAGATGTACGATACTGTTGAGTCGAATAAAGAATAATACGTACACAAGGGGAACAAACAATGCCACTTAAAAAAGCGTCAGGGAATATGTATGATTGGGTTACCCATCTCCACAGTGAACTTGGCGGTGAATGTAGCCACCAATGTAAATATTGCTATGTAAATAAAGGTCGGTTCGCACCATATCCTCGTTATTGCGGGGAGCCAAGATTGATTGAGGCTGATACTAAAACCAGGTTCGGATCTGGAAAGATTATATTTAAGGAACACATGAACGACTTGTTCGCATCTTGTGTTCCTGACGATATTGTACAAAAAGTACTCAATCATTGTCAAGAGTGGCCAGACAATACATACGTATTTCAGTCTAAGAATCCGGCACGATACAAAGATTTTGATTTTTCACAGTTAAAAGTTATGCGTGGCACAACAATCGAAACAAATAGAGAAATTGACATGTCTATATCGTGTGCTCCGCGACCATCAAATCGATTTCTTGCAATGAGTAAAAGGTTTAATGGCAAAAAGTTTATAACAATAGAACCTATTATGGATTTTGATGTTAATGTTCTTTCTATGTGGATGAAAGTAATTGAACCTGATTTTATCAATATCGGGGCGGATTCAAAATGGTGCGGATTACCTGAACCGTCAACTGAAAAAGTACAACAATTAATTCTCAAATTACGTTCATACGGATTAACTGTTAATATCAAACCAAATCTTATCAGGTTGATGTAATGATAACAGCATATCTTAAAACTGTAAACGACGGTCAAT
>CAZLTJ010000239.1:0-1628 GCA_964562425.1 uncultured bacterium | reverse complement strand
CTATTCTATCAGGCTGGCGGTGCTACTGGTCTGCATATTGAATCAGATGTTGGAACTCCCACCTTAACTATTGATTATAATATTTTAGATGCTTCTGTTAAGGGTTCCAATGTAATTCATGTGAAAGGGTCAAATTATAATTGTTCTGGGGGAAATTATGTTACATATAATACTCACGGGAATTGCAATCAAGTTGTTTTGGTGAATCCGGTTGAGGGCGGTGAGGGGAATTTGCGCTTGGATTCTTCTGATACGAATGCAAGAGGTGGGGGTATTGATTTAAGCGAATATTTTACAAAAGATAAAGATGAGAAACTTCGTTCAGCATGGGATGTGGGAGCTTATGAGTATGGAGCGGGAACATCAGCAAAAAGAATTTTGATATTCAATAATTAGGAATTGAATTATGGCTGAGTTTTTAATCTACTGCAAAGAACACTGGATGGATAGTTTAACCCAGAAAGAGATAGATGCGCAGGTAGCCAAGAATAGCCATTTTATGGACAAATACGATGCTCGGTATCAAAGGGGGGACATTGTAGAAGTACAACCGGACGGATTCTGGGGGAAAGCTCCGAAACATGGTTGGAATAAGAAGATATTCGCATTGATAAAAGCACCGTCTGTTGATTTTAAAGACGCAAAATATTATATGGAAGCTCGATATAAGGAAGTAACAATTGAAAAAGATGTGCCTAAACTCGATTATTTACAAATCCCAAGACAGGATTTTAAATATGATCCTGAAATTATTGAAGAATACACCAAGCCTACTGAAATACCTGAACTCGGAATAGTGGATATCGATTGGGTAAAACTAAGCGGGATAATTGACCAAATGGATAGACGGCGTAGATATGCGATAGTAACAACTTTACAACCAGGGCAGGAAATAGAAATACCGAACATAGCAATTGCAGAAATAACGGATAAGGCAGAATAATGGCAGAAACAAATTATTATGTTGATACAGATGTAGTCGGCGGTGATGGAGATGGTTCTTCATGGGCAAATGCGTATTCGACTCTCAACGCTGCCGAGGCTGGACTTCAAAAAGATTTAGACTCTGCAAATGAACAGATGATAATACATTGTCGAGCTTCAAGCGAAACTGCTGACTCTGGTCAAGTTTTAATAGAGGGCTGGACAATGAGTTCTACTGATTATTTAACAATCCAGTGTGATACAGACGATTACCACAATGGGAAATGGGATACAAGCAAGTATATGATTCAGGGCGCAAACATGCAGGTAATATGGGAGGAAGAGGCTTATACCAGATTTAAAAGATTGCAGGTGGAACTTACCGGCATGGATGCAGATTATCAATCTGTTTTACAATTGGCATCTGGTGGGGGTGACGTAAGAGCATATCAATGTATATTTAAATCTGCTAACAGTGCAACGTATGACGAACGGGCAATTTATACGAATGCTTCATCTATGGTATTTCGAATGTATAATTGTGTGGTATGGAATGTGAATACTGCCTCAAGCCATTACTGTCTATATGTTCGAGCAAATACTTTTGAGGTATTTAACTGTACGTTTTCGGGAAGCTCTACAACCTTAAAAGCATATTCGTCAGGTGTATGTTTGTTCAAAAATTGTATCGGTGTAAATCGGGG
>CAZLTJ010000238.1:0-1677 GCA_964562425.1 uncultured bacterium | reverse complement strand
TAGTTGCTGGATCGGAAGTATCGGATGTATCTGGGATTACATAAATATCCCAACAGTAATCAGGAGCTATGTTTGGACCACAATAGACAACATCATCGGATACATTTTTCATGCATATCGTAACAGTTCCGGAGGGCAAAGGTAATGTAGGTAAAAACGTCATTGTATCACCCACATACGATATTCCCGGTGAGGTTATATCGTATGTCCGACCTCCTATTTCTAATTCGAAATTAGCAATATTTGAAAGTCTATCCGTAAAATGAATTGTAATTGTGGGGAAACGATTGTCTATTGTGTCTCCTGAGCCAGGTTCTGGACCCCATATTTCTGGATCTTCATAATCTATTAAAGTACTTCCAGTTATTGGGAGAGATAATGCGGAATTTCCTGCTGTATCGGAAACCGATAGAAATGAGAAATTAATTGTATCTCCCAAGGGCCATTCCACCATAGGTGCATAGAAAACTGTATCACTTATTCTTGATAGGGAAATCATATCATGTATCGATCCGTTGATATTGATCCTAATAGTTGACCATTCTACTTCACCACCGATATCGGTTACTAAAAATGCAATTCGTTGATGCAGACAAGCTGAATGCTGTCCACCAATTGGTTCGAGTAACCTTACTTCTGGTGGTGTTCTATCTCCTAAGGAAGGTAATGAATCCGAATGGAGAATATACAAACCTTGATCTGTTGTAGCATATATATACGTATTTTGTACATAAGCTTCAATAAATGATTCACGGATTGCTACATTGTACGAATCCACTTTTCGAGGTGAAGTTGGAATTTGCCAATTAATGACTTCTAAGCCACTACTACCATTAGCTAAAACAAAATAATCGTTATGTGCACATCCATGACCTGGATCTCCAAGTATTAATGGGTATGTAGAAGATGTACTAGGAGAAGTGGCATTGTGGATAAGATAAACAAGATTTGCTATTACTGGTCCCATTCCGATACCATCTGCGATATACACTCTTGAACCCCATACATCGATTTCGCTTGCATTACCTCGAGTGCTGATAAGACCCAAACTTCTTGGGGTGCTTGGTGTAGTTATATCATATACATTTACTCTTGCACCTCCACCAGTAGCATCGATAAAACCTACAGCTAAATAGATGCTATCAACATCGATAGAGACATAACCAACAGTTGTGCCAGACGAATAGACTTCAGTGAAAGTAACTCCTGTTGATCCGAAGGTAATGTTGAAAATATTAAATGTTCGACCTGTAACAGCATAAAGATAACCATCTTTAAATGCTAAATCTGGAATACCTATAGAAGTAGTCATTGTGTGCCTTCCAATCTCAACAGGTGCTCGTGGATTAGAAAGGTTAAGAACCACAATATTATCGTATACCGATAGAAAGCCTATGGTATCAGCAATTTCTAAATCGAGAAGTTTATTTGTGTAACGGATTGTATCAATTATAGATGGACTGGATGGAGTTGAAATATCGATGATAGCCAGATTCTCTCCATCGAGCATGTATGCATAATTTCCATTGGGAACGCACCGAATGGGACCTCTGAAACCGGTAATGCTCCCTACAAGAGTCATGCCCCAAACCAGACCAGTCAAAACGGTAAGAATGAGACATAACGTTAGCTTTTTACGCATAAAAACCTCCTTTTTAAGTTTCTATACTATATAAT
>CAZLTJ010000237.1:0-1715 GCA_964562425.1 uncultured bacterium | reverse complement strand
AACTTTCTATGAAGTGCCAGAATTTTGAAACCCAGACCGCGTGAACCCCATGTAGTTAGTAGAAAAGGCGGCAACCGCTTGCCTCCTTTCAAGTAATTATCATAACTCCATTTATTCTGGCAAATCAAGCGGTATATTCTAGAAATGTATACTCACATAACTGTCTCCAAGTTTCACAGGATATCCTCTTATCTTGCCACGTATCTTTACTCTAAGAACATCAGTCACCTTCCAGGTGAACCCGCCATTCCTAGGTAGTTTTGTCTTTCCTAACTTGGGAGCTTCTTGCACATATAATACCTTGGCGTTATTTATGAATACCTTCAGCGTAAATAATGTATTGAAATATAATAACGATGGCCTGTACCCAATTGTAAAAATCCCTTCTCCTGCCTTTATTATGAAAGGCCTTTTTAGTTCTAGCTTACTGCCTTTTTCCGACAATCTTATATCTTCATTTCCTGAATACAGCCTCAATTCCTGATATGGACCGCCAAGCAACAATGGCCACAATAGGGGGATCCAACATATAAGGAAGTACCAAAGGGTAATTATTCCTGATATTACGTTCAGAGGCTTTCTAATATACCATCTATTTATTATGTGAAAAGGGAATACGGGTATCCATACTATAGAAGGAAACGACCTACCTAACACATTATTCAAACCTTCCACATCATCTGAGAAATATCCAGTTATCAGTCTCAACCAATCCCAAACACCCTCAATTCCCCTTGTATGCTTCAGTTTGGACTGTATAACAACTTCATTTACAATCATGTCTCCTTCTCCGATTAACGCGCTTTTTATCGTAACGTGAGGGATTCCATGGTATGAAGTCCTCCCCATTACACGTATGCTTAAATTCCTTAACGATAATATTTCATAGAAGAAATTCCTTACCCCCGTTATTATCTGAACAAGAATAGGGATAGCCGCCAAAGCTCCCAGACCAATCCCTACATATATCCAGACCAAGCTTTGTCCCTCCATCTTGCTAACAACAATAATTCTTTTATATTCAAAATGTCAATTGCCACTTAATTCTTAGTGACTTACCCAATCAAACTAATAAGGGAGAGCTGATATCAGCCCTCCCATTTTCAACTAACCAGCTACTTCACCAGCCGTCAAGAATAAAGGCTTTGCCCGGCTTTCAGCCATTCATGACTGCTTCTTAGTATTCCACATACATACTGTTTCCACATCTTTTCCCTACGCCTAAATCTGCCCAACTATGCCGTCAGTTTAATTACTACTAGGTCTCCCGCTGGCGGATTCTGGCGTACTTCATCGAAGTCCGAATCAGCGGTCAAGAAACTACGAGCATGCTTTTGAGCGACTGCCAAGTGAACAGCATCTGCCGGTGTCAACTTCACATCCTTCATATATATCGGGATAAGGTCTAGAACATCTTTAAAAAATTCACGCGTTTGTGGCACTACGTCAATTTTTGCACCAGCATTTGTCCAATCCTCAACTGCCTGCCCTATAGAATTAATCCAACTCTCATATGACTGGAAAATTTCATCACGATGCCTTCGGTATATATTCGGATTCCAATGAGCATTCCCCGGTCTGTTATATATCTCATAATATGCAAGTTTGGTTATTGTCCAAATTGATTCGTCCACTGACACCATTGACAGCATCATCTCAACCTTGTCTGCCAATAGTTTTCCTATCAGATTTGCGCACTTACTGTAGAGAGGGTG
>CAZLTJ010000236.1:0-1787 GCA_964562425.1 uncultured bacterium | reverse complement strand
CAAGCCGTCGCCAACCGATATGTTTGCCCGGTGGAATCTCCCACGAAATACCCGGGTCGCCGTAGTAAAACGAATCGCAACCGCCATCCCAGGAGACTGTAAACCACGCAGATGTAGAATCCAGGGCAAGGTAGAAACGCTCAGAATAGCCCCAATGATGTGAAGGTTTGATGCCATGTGCGAAATCTCCAAAGCATGTAATGTCAGCATAGAATTGTCGTGGATAAGAGAACACAGATAAATCGGGCCACTCGGTTTTATACTGTGTGCTTCCATAAGAACCATATCCTCCAAATCCCAAAGGTCCATAAATAATGTTATACATTTTTGGAAGAATCCAATCAGAACATTCATCCGAGTCATTGCAAAATCTGCAAATGCCTATCGATGCTGATTTGACGAATTCTGGAAACCGTAACCCTCCTATTCTAATACTATGGGATCCAAACCAAACCTCCCATCTGAAAGGTGAAACCTTCTCTATATGTATATTGCTGCTTGTATGTTTGTCGATATAATACTGTCTCGATATCTCGGTCATAGTATCCTCGAAAACAGGATCATCGTAAACACAGGAATCCAATGAGTATGCGTAATTACGACTGAATTGACGTCTGAATGTACCCCAATTATCCAAAACCACAACAACAGGACAAGGGCAATCCAAAAGACCTGCTATATCACAGAATAACGTTCTATGAGGATAAGGATTGTTAAGGAATATCTCGAAAGGAATATAGTGGATATCACCTCCCAATGAATCTATAATTGCGAATCTACCGATCTCAGAATCGGGATGCATAGGTTGTGCTAGAAATGGTATATTAACATACCAAGCTGAATCCACAACCAAATCAAACCAAACTGAATCAAAAAAGAATCTAAGGATAACATTTGTATCTGGAATAACTATCGAATATTTGAAGACACTATCATAAGGCAATGGATACATAAATTTCACTATCGGCTTGGCGAAAAGCAACGCTGGAAATAGAAGCAAGATTATTGTGAAGCGTTTCATTTTATACCTCCCATCGATAGGGAATCATCTGTAATCTCACCGTTTCTCCTGTTTTCCTGCAAGAACAATTCCTTGTATAACTCAAAACGTAAATTAGAATGTTTCCAGATAGAATTACTTGTTGAAATCTCTTCACCAGGTTTGCAATTTATATTTAAATTAGCTACCGAGTTATCCAATTTCAGATAAATGTCATCTGAATTGTTTTTGGCTGAGTTCGAGTTTTCCTCAAACTCTTTTGTGCGAGAAGCTATTCGAGTTTTGGTAAATCCGAAGTCGTTTTCCTCTGGCATAACTGGATGAAGACGTTCGGAAACACGGATGTTCCAAATTCTGGCAGGTGTAACTTCAGTAAGAGTTTCTCCAACTGCGATAAGATAGTCGCCTTTTATTTTGTAGTCGTTGAAAATACAGTAGGTAATAGGAAGACTGAATGTATCTCCCGTGTTAACATTGATTACAAATATGGGAGAACCTCTCTTTGGAAAATCATCTTGCCAAGAACAGAAAACATAAGGATCGTCGTAGTAAACTTCAAGAGGTTGTTTTAACGTATCAAGTTCAGTGTATTCCTCCCAATGTGATTGAAGATTATTTGGAGGTCCTCCATCTGCTTCGAATATTTTTCCACAATGCCTTGTTGTTACATCGTATTCAAATAGACCATAATCTCCAAGCTCAATTGGTAGGTAAATATTATTTGTGTATCCAATTGTAGAATACAATTTCGTTGGTTCAACAAAATCGATAGCTCCACCATACGGAC
>CAZLTJ010000235.1:1264-1842 GCA_964562425.1 uncultured bacterium | reverse complement strand
CAATATCGGGTTTGATAGACCGATAATAGACAAGATTCTAACAAATTACGAATTGCGACATCTAATCGAGTTAGATGTAATGAAGATGTATGCTTCGTTTAAAGGTTCGGTGATTTATGATAAGTTAGATCGAGTAGGTAAAAAGGAATTAGGCAAAGGCAAGTTAAAAATCGATTTCGACAATCACACAAAAGAAGAAATGTATGAGTATAATATGCGAGATGTTTGGCTTACAAAAGGGATAGACGAGAAGATTGGATTGAGTGATACCAAAATTGAGATTGCCAAAATATCTTATGTTATGCCCCACGAAACAATGCGGGTTATGACACCGATTGATGGGTTGTTGTTAGAGAAGGCGAGAGAGTTGGGGTTAGTGTTGCCGTGTATGAGAAAGTCGGTCATAGAGCATGAGAAGGGTATTAAGAAGGACAATAGGGAAAAGGAAGTTAATATTATCGAGCCTGCAGTTGGTGTATATGAGAATGTAGCGGAATTGGATTTAAAAAGCCTGTATCCGAATATAATAATTAATGAGAGATTAAGTCCGGATTATAAAAGAGAATTATTGCCAGCAG
>CAZLTJ010000235.1:0-1228 GCA_964562425.1 uncultured bacterium | reverse complement strand
TGTGAGGAAGTATCGAAGTCGGATTTTAAGAGGACAGGCGAAATACAATATAAAAATCGGCGGGAAGCATTAAAGATTTTGAGAAATGCGAGTTATGGAGTTATGCGAAATAGATATTTTCGAGTATATGATGAGGACATGGGGCGTGAAGTAACGAGGTTGGCAAAAGAAAAAATCGAGGGAATAATAGAGATGGTGAAAAATGTAAAGAGCGATGCGATATATTCTGATACTGATTCAGTGTTTGTGGTGGTCACGAGTTTGGATAAGGGGCAGAGATTGAAAAAATATCTCAACAAGCAAATAAAACCCTATGAGTTGGATATAAAAAACTATTTTGAGAATATATTATTTACGGGCACGGAGCAGAAAGGCACGAAGAAGCGATATGCTGGATATAATATTATATCTGGAGAGAGGGAGTTTGTGGTGGTCGGGTTGGAAATCAAGCGGAGCAATAGTTTTGAATTGCTTAAGCGTATGCAGAGAAAGGTTATAGATTTGATTTTGAATAAAAAACCAAAAGCAGATGTTACTCATTACACAAAGGTTATGAAGTCGAGGTTGATTAGAGGCGATTTCGATAAAGATTTGATAATTACAGAAGGAATAAAACCAAATCTAATTGAATATAAAGTGGACCGACCGAATGTAAGGGTAGCGAAGAAGATGTTAGAGAGAGGATTAGATTTGGGATTCAGTGTCAGTTATGTAATGACCCCTGTAGGAGAAGAACCTATTATCGAGGGCGTAATACCGAAAATCGTAGATAGGAAATGGTATATTTCCCATCGGTTAGACCCGATGTTAAAACGACTGTTGAGTGTTTACGAAACAGGTAAACAAACAAAACTGGAGATATGATATGAGAAAAGAAGTTAGACATGTAACAGATTATCAAGATATAAATAAAACTTATTGCGGACTAATATATGATAAATATAACATAGTCGGAACATCTTTATCGAAATTCGGAACTTGTAAAAGGTGTAGAAAAGAGATAGAAAATAATACTGGAATTGCCAATGATTTGATTTTAAAGTGGATCAGTTTTGTAGACATACTCCGGATAAGAAATATTACTGTAGGATATATTCATCTTTTAAGGGAAGCTGGGGTAAAAAGTGTTGTCGGATTAGCACAAAGAAATCCAGAGATGTATCATAAAATAATGGTTGAGACCAATGAGAGAAAGAAACTTGTAAGTAATACTTTTTCAGTTGATATG
>CAZLTJ010000234.1:0-1848 GCA_964562425.1 uncultured bacterium | reverse complement strand
GAAGAAGCCTGGACAAAACCAAAAGATAAAGAAATTATTAGCTATGAATACGCAAAAAATTTAACTTGTATTTAGTATTTAGTACTATTAAATACTAATTGAAATCACAAAAAAAACTATTGAAAATGGCAAACTAAAATGCATCCAATGTAGAAAATAAATAGGAACAGAGGACCGTCCATGTCACATTCTAGGTTTTCGCAGAAGTGATGTCAATGAAAATGGGTGTCTGTCCCTATTGGGACGCTATTGGGACGAATGCTACACGGAATCTCTCGGGCATCGTATGGATTTAGATGTGTAGCGCTTCTATCTCTAAATCATTAATAAACTTATGCAATTCTTCCAAGGAATCTGTTTTTAGAAATGGCGTTGGTTTACGCGGATTAAGTAACATTGTTGCATCAAAAAGTGCTTCACAAGTTTGTCTTGGGAACCGCCATAACCAAGATTTTTCAAACTTAGTGTAAACCCCATAATGACTTCGAATAATAAATTCAGACCAATTTTTTCTTAGTTCTTCTTGATCTTTAATATCAATTATCTCAATTTGGGATAATTCGACTGTTTTATTACCTGACCAAGCTTTTTTCATTAGTTTTCGCGCTTCAAAGTCCGTTTTAGGAGCACTATAACCAAATATTGTGAAGAAATAACAATCTTCTAACTTATCTGTTAGTCGATCCCATTGATCTTTTATTACTGGATCTTTATTATAATCCTTTTTTGAAATTGGATATAGCAGTTGAACGGGTTGAAGAGGTTTATGACACTTTATGCAAAGTGACTCTAAGTATCCAAGTTGATGATCAGTAGGGCAAACACCCTGATAAACATTTCCATGCAAAAATACTAATTTGGGTAGTGGTTTTGCTTCCCGGTTTCTTAAATATGCTTTCAACAATAAGGGATCCCAATTAAATGATGCAATAATATCCTTTTCTCGTAAAGATAGTATTAAGTAATCATATATTGTCACCGTGTTTGGAATTTCTAAAGTTACGAAATATTCACGAACTCTTTTTTGTATTTCATTCACAAGATCTCCATATTGGGGTTTATCAAATATCTCAGAGTAAAAAACTTCAAAATTTTCAGTGTTACCTGAATAACCATATTTTAAAATAGTATTTTTCAAATCAAGTACATCTGTTAGCTCATTCACCAATGGTAATTTTCTTCCACGTGCATCACCGTTAGGGAAAGCAGCCTTTGATGCTCCTGCTCCTACGAGAACTACATGAGGAGATTCTATTGTCTTTTTTTCTTTATCGATGTATGACAATGTTGGCATTTATGAAACCTCCTTTACCCAAGAGATTTTGCCTAATGTTTTGCGGAATCGGTCAAAAAAATAAAGAGGCGGGTATTATCCCTGTCTTTTATTAACTTTAAGACATGGTTCTTATGCCCCATTTGAAGCTTCTTTCTTGACTTCTTGGTTTAACCCATAGAACAGCATTTTTGTTTAGCTTGAATTCATATTCCCATGACTGGCAATCCTTTGGCCGAGGATTTATGTTGGCGGGTAAATATGGTTGAATAATCTTATTTTCTTTCCAGTGCGTACCGATTCTATTGTAATATGTCCATCCAAGACCAATATCACATAATTGCCATAGACAACTATCTTGAGTCTCAAAAATCAACGGCAATGTTCCATCGGGAAGTTTAAATTCCCATACATGCACCAATCTCTCTTGTTTCTTAAGTTTTCGTTTCCGAAGCAAGGGTTCTGGTGGTTTTCCCGAAAGAATATCGTCAAATGAATTTTGAAGCATTTCGTCTGTAATCCCAAGCTGGTGAAATTTTGGTTTAAAATAATCCGATACTTGCTCATCAAGCTTA
>CAZLTJ010000233.1:0-1858 GCA_964562425.1 uncultured bacterium | reverse complement strand
GTAAATTAGCGCCACAAAACTTAGCGATTATCCACGATGGATTTTCGCTAAGTTTTTTTATTTGTCGAATACCTTTATAAATTTTGAACTGATTTGCCCAGAAATGGCCCTGAGAGGAATCGAACCTCTGCATATTCGGTGTAAGCGAATCAGTCTACCATTAGCTTACAGGGCCTTACGAAATATTAATATTTTGATTATTTTAAAAGGTTTGGGTAAGCAACCAAAAAAGGAAAAGCTTAAATACTTTCAATCCTGAAACACAATACCGTTTAGGTTTATGATATTATCTCGTTTACACTGTAAACTTACCATAAACCAAAACAGTTGAAATAATTAAATAACTGAAATCAACTAAGTTTATGAAAAAGCAATACGGGAAAGTGCCGAAGACCACCACAATCGATAAGATATTCTTGACACTTTCAAAAGAGAATCGAGAACTAATCAACAGGTTTATCGAATATAAACGAGGCTCTGTCTGTGACACAAGGTTGAGGCTGCTTTTTAATTCTCTTGTGAAATTTGCAGATTTGCTTGAAATTGATTTTGATAAAGCTACACGGGATGAGGTCACGATGGGATGGAACAGAATCTATGCATCGACGGAGATTTCTGGTAAATCCAAACAGGATGAATATATTCACATACGACAGGCTTTCAAATACTGGTTGAGTGATGACGAAGAAATTCCTCGTGTTGTACGTGGTATGCGGCGACCGAAAGTTAGGGGGCGGCTGAGAATCCCTTCCAAAATGCCTTCTGAACGATTCATATATCGTGCTATTAAATTATGTAGAAATACCAGAGATAAATTCTTTATCTCATACTGTGCGTTTGATGGAGGCGCCCGTCCCATTGAACTGAGATCGTTAAAATGGAAGGATTTGGAAAAAGATAAATACGGTTACTATTTTGATGTCTGGGTTGCTAAAGAATCAGGAGACCGTGAAAGTAGACCGATTCGGATAATATTTTCTGAACCATATTTTGCTAAATGGATGGAAAATTATCCGGGGGAAAGAAGTGATGATAATTATGTTTTTTGCGATTTAAATGACCCCTCCAAGCCAATGACAAAATGGGCAGTTGCCGGTTTATTTAAGAGATTAAGGAAAAGGCTGAATGTTGAGAAATTTTCTGCCTATGTTCTTCGCCACTTTGCCCTTGATCGAATGAGTAAGGACCCTGACATACCCTCAGCAGTATTAAGAGTGCTTGCAGGGCATAGTAAACATTCTACTATTCTCGCAGAATATCAACATATTAATGAAGATGATTTACTGAGCATGCAGTTGTCTCGAACTGGCAAAAAGGTTGTGCAAGGGAAGAACTATAAATTAGAAAAGAGTCCCGTTGAATGCCCGCACTGTGCTAAATCCAACCCTTATGACGCCGAGGTATGCGGATTCTGTAATTTTGCATTATCACAGAAGATACAAGCGAAAATGAATGAGTTGCAGGAATACGAAAAGCGTATAGCAGCATTAGAAAAGTCTAATGTGGACTTAATTCAATTAGGCAATAAACTCACCCAGAAGCTTATGAGTTAGGTTAACTAAAAAATCTTTGTAGCTGAATAAGAAGAAACCAAATTAATCAACAACCCGGCTTGCGGGCATGTACACCTACTAAGCTGGATCGTTATATCTTTTACACATAACAAAAAATATTAATTGGAATTGAATCTACTTGGGAATTCTCGGGGGCATGCTCGGCAAATCATGCATATCGAAGTAGTCGCTAAGGCATCTTTCGCAGCAAAAGAACAGTGTCTTCTCTAAAGGAACAAAATCCTTCACGCCGATGACGCCTTCGTCAACTTTTATCGCGTCGACACCGACATCAAGTTCACGTC
>CAZLTJ010000232.1:0-1863 GCA_964562425.1 uncultured bacterium | reverse complement strand
GATTATTTCAGTCTATGATGGTACTGCTGTTGTGGCTGCACAACTTGCAATGACACTAAGGACAGGTAGTTACTTTTTCTATGGCAATACCATGTTTCCTGAACCTGTAAAATGTAGTAACGGAATTTACATAGCAGGTACTGAGGGCAAAGGAGAAATCTTCTATAGAAAACTATAAAAAATGGGGGTAGTCTTTGCCCCCATTAAATTTTAAGAAGGTGAGAATATGAGAACAAAGAAATTTAATCATGGCGGATTTATAACCGATTCGGCTGATCCGCTTCTATGTAGAATAAGGTTTTATCCCGAAGATGAAAGCGATAACTTAACTATTTATGATAATGAGATTGGGGCTGAAAGTGGTGCAGAAATTGCCTATTTGGATAAGGATAACCCTGAAGTTGATTTTGGCGTGAAAGGACAACGTTGTTTTAAGGGTTTATATGCCCACCTGCCAGAAGGCGGAAGTTTTTATGCCAGTTGGGAAGATTAATTAAAGAAAGGAGGAAACAATGAAAGTTACCTTAAACGAGATACGGGGTATGCAGAAGGGGCTTAATACCGTGATGAGAATGGAATTACCTGCCAAGACTGCTTACTGGTTCAAGCGCTTCATGGACAGGGTTGTATCGGAGATGAAGGCAATAGAAAAGACACGACTTACCCTTGCCGTGAAATATGCCAAGAAAGATAAAGACGGCAAACCCCTGTTCAAGAAGGATAAAAAGGGCAAGCAGTTAAACGAATATGACGTGACACCCGACAACCTGCTTAAATTTGGTAAGGAATTTGAGGCACTTTGCCAGAAGGAATTCGAGATACCCTTTACGCCGATTAAATTAGACGCATTCGGCGATACGAAGATTACCCCAGACACGCTGTACGAGTTAGGTAAATTAATAGAAGAATAAAGGAGGAAACTATGCCGACACGCATACCGATATATAAACATGATTTAGATGAATTTAAGAAGGAAATTCTAACTAAACTTGACTTAATCAAAAGCGATATAGAATTACTGCTTAAAGATTCTAATAAGAAAAAACCAAAAAAAGTTGGTGATTAAATGTTAGCCACCATAGCTGAAATTATTACGAGTGTCAGATATCAGATTAACGAAGCCACCGCCTCATTCTGGACTGATGCGGAAATAACCACTTATGTTAATGAGGCACAGGAGATTATTGCTACCGAGACCAAGTGCCTGTCTAAATATTATACCCATGTGTTAGAGGCTGACGATATTGTTAATGACCGTGAAGTCAGGCTATACACTGATTTTATTGCCCTTGATGAAGGTGGGGTCACTTATGCAGGGAAGCCCCTTGAACAGACCTCATTAAAAGAGCTTGACGAGCATTACAGGGGTTGGCGGGATGCTGCAGGCACGCCAGCACGCTTCTATTTCAGGAGTGATTATATCGGGTTTAACACGCCACCATCTGTAGGTGATACCGTTGCCTATTACGGTATAGAGAGGGCAACTGAACTGTCAGGGTCTACCGTGCCATTATCAGGTGATTACAGGACAGTATCATTCCGCAGGTATATGCGTGATTATGCCATAGCCATGTGCTGGTATAAGAAAGGGGAAGATGCCAAAGGCGACAGGTTTATGGCATTCTTCGAAAGAGGGATAAGTAATATCAACGCCATACTGAACGGACACAAGAATCAGGGGGCAAAGATGATACCCGAATACAGGGCAAGAGGGCAAGCCTATGGGGTTACTTATGGGGATACCGCACATTATATTGATTAAATAAAAGGAGAACATAATGGCACTTTTTAAGAAATTAAAGATTAAAAGTAAAAGCGGTGGAAAAACAGGTACTAGCAGGGCTTATAAGATTTCCATAGCAG
>CAZLTJ010000231.1:0-1887 GCA_964562425.1 uncultured bacterium | reverse complement strand
ATATATGATTCGATTATCATAAGCAACATTCTTTTGCAACAGCAATAAATAAAATGAAATATATTTATGTTTTAATATACATATTTACAGGATTTTTAAGATGATTGTTATTCAACTCTTTTTTAACAATTTTAAATCCTCTATTTGTAAGCCTTATAGACCCATAGTTTCCTTTTCTTTCCCTGATTATTAATCCTGAATTTACTAATTTCTTAAGAATATTAGAAATTGTCGTCTTTATTTTCTTGTTTAATCTATCTAATTCGGGGACACAATACTAATTATTCTTCTATATTATTGTCATGTCAAGCATGAATTGATGCTGTAATATATTTTATACGTTATATTACTGTTGACATGACACTATTTCATTGATAATGTGTCCAGAGCCTTAAAATTTTAACAATTTTCTTATCTTCTAAAACCTGATAGACAAGTCTGTGTTGAATATTAATTCTTCTCGAGTATGCTCCGGAAAGATCGCCGACAAGTTTTTCAAAAGGAGGGGGACTCTGAAAAGGGTCTTGTTTTAAGAGCTCTAATAATTGAATAGTCTTTGGTTTTAATCCGGCTTCCTTCAATTTCTCAGCGTCTTTTTGTGCCTGTTTTGTATAAATTAGCTTCCAGTTCAGCATTCAAGTTCCTTTGAACATTCATCAACAGGAGTTTTAAGACCTTCTCGAATGGATTCCCTCATATTGGGAATAGAAAGCAGATAAAGCGTTTCTTCAATAGACCGCCAGTCGTCCTCTGAAATGAGTATTGCATTAGACCGTTTCCCGGTAATATGAATAGGCTCATGCGTTTTTGACGCTTCGTCAAGCAGTTTATATAAAGCCGACCTTGCTTTTGTAACTGAGATTGTTTTCATTATTGTTAGCCTTTTTGATTTTACTAAAATGTACGCAATTACGGACGCAATGTCAAGAGAAATATATCTTCAACTCCGCACGAATTTAAATATGTTACAATCTAATTAAAATTTTCATCGATTGCCTTTATTTAGTGGACTATGAAGCCCGCTTATTATGTGCCTCGGGTAAGATACCCAAAGCGACCATTATTAGTGAAAGCATGGATTCAAGGAAAAAATTACTAATTACGATTTACAAATGACAAATCAGGAGTTGCGACAAGAATTCTGAAATGAGTTTATAATGCCGGTGAGCCTTCATAATCGTGCTTTGATAAAATGTATAATTTTTTGAGCATATTGGAAAGAAATAAGTATTGTGTCCACGAATCAGGCGAATTAGATGCCGAATTACCGAATTACTAATTATATCACTTTGAAAGAGTTCTTAAGAATGATGATAATTAATGTGTAATCCGTGCTCTCTTAACCCTTTAATCTTTCCTCCAGTGCCTCGGCAATTTTGTATGCGACCCAGTAGCCGTTGAGAATCCGCTCCTCCTCCGTCATACTCCGATTGAGCATTTCGTATCCCGGGATACCGTCATAAAAATGTGAATCCCTGGATTTATATAAATCAGAGAATTCAGAATCATCCTTGGCATATTTTTTAACTTTTTCCAGATGTTCAATGGCTGAAAGCCCGAGTAATTTTTTATCAGTATCCGCATTTTTTTGAGATTTTGAAACTGATGTATCAGAAATACCCTTATATAACTGCATAAGCACCTCAGCGCAGAAAAGGTGAATATCCGCTAATATCAGCCTATAATCCGCTCTTTCTGAAATCTGTTGAGCATCTTTAAGCGTTTCCTCTATACTTTTTAAGTTTTTGAAATCCCGTTGTTCAATTGGAATTTTTGCCCACTCCAACCGTGCACATCCCAGCAAAATATTTGGTTCCAATTCTACCAAATTTACCCTTCGGCATCGGCGCAGCGCTTCATTTAAACAGTGTTCAGCTATTTCTAATT
>CAZLTJ010000230.1:0-1916 GCA_964562425.1 uncultured bacterium | reverse complement strand
CGTATAATATTGGGTATGTATTGCAACCGCCAGCTCGCTCAGAATATACCTTTTTACCGGTTCTAATGTCAACGAACCTTAAGAAGTTACCTGAACCCATGCCTAAATAAGCCATAAGAGGAGGCTCGAACACAGGTGGATAAATTTGAGGAATATCACTCCAAAAATCGAAAAGCTTCTTCCCGCTCAGTCTATCAAATCCCAATATCCTCTTGTCTTTTGTTCCAATTGTGACAACACCATCAAAAACAGTTGGTGAAGTTGGGTCGACTGCAGCGATATTTCCAGTCCATTCTAACTTAAGTGTGTCACGTAAACAACCTTCTATGAAACCCCAATTTAAGTTGTTTACTCTGGGATTGGACCACAATCGGATTTTCTCTTCGGGAATCGGTATAACGATTTTGTTCGAGCAACCATTGAAAAGGAAAAGCAAATAAACGAGAATAGATAAAAAGAAAAATGTCTTAATTGTCCTAAAATCCATAGGCTAAAGATATTCAATATAGCGAGACATAACAAGCGATGAGATATCTATTTAAATAAGAAACAAGAAATCTTTTTACTAAAAGGCTATATCCTTAAATTTTTTGTTTCGCAATTCAGAAAATTACAGCGAAAATGATATTTTTCTATTTCTAAATTTAGAATTTATACATACCTCCAAATAAAAATGTTGTGCCTTTACTGGAACCCATTAATCCGTTCTTAAAGCCAATTTCGAAAATAAAACTCTCATACTTCACCATAGCTCCAGCTTCGAATCCTATCCCAGCAATCCATTTATTTGCGAAAATTTGATCTGAATCATCCAGTGATATATATCCTAAATCTGCAATAGCACCAGCAACCACCATAAATGGGTCAGCATAATATACGTTATATATCGCTTCACCAGACATTCGCATGGTGCTGAAACCGACCACCTCGAAGAATATTTGTTTTTCGTCTCCACCTGTAGTGATTATAGTATCAAGGAGAAACACTTTTCTAAAACTTGCCGAACCAAAATGAATATTTCCTCTAAACAACCATGCACTCTTGAAAAATCCACCACTCAAAACAAATTCGCTAAAGTTATCTGTAAGGTCATCAAGAGTGATCTCATCGGTAAGAGAAACATAGTCTTTACGGGGACGTTTTTTTGCAGAAGATTTAATTTTGAATATTACTTCCGCTGAGGAACTGACACCAGTCATAGCTAATCCCACAATATACGGTTTTGAAGTTCTGAATAGCAATTTCTCCTGAACTCTATCCGTTCGCATAGCCTGAAGCTTACGCTCACTTTCTTCACGTTCGCTCTTCCTTCGTTTCTGACTCGCAATCGCATTTTTGAGTAGTTCCATCTTTCGAATTCCAGATTGCGAATTAATAACATATTCACCATCGGGAAAATCTGCTAAATAAACATCGTAAAGTCTAATAGCTTCATTTGCAACATCCGCTCTGTTGTGCAAATGTGCTTTCTCAGCGTATAATTCAGCTAAATTGAAGTTATAAGCTCTATCAAGTTTTATTAATTCCCCCCAGGCATCGAGATATTCATATTGATTTTCAAGAGCTCGTTCGAAATAGGATTTTGCAACTTCCTTATCATCTCCCATAAGAGCAATTTTTCCTGCTGCATAACGAAGAAAAGCATTTAAAGGTCTAAGTTCCATCGCTTTTTCAATCATCTCGTCAGCAACCAGATATTTCCCCTCTTTCGCTGCAGTCCATGCATAATTATACAGATATTCCGGTTCGTTCTGCCGGATTTCATATTCACTCGTAAACTCATGCAAAGTTTTCCCGGGAGTATATGGTATTTCCTCCGTTTTTTTAAATAACTCTGGGAATTGAAAGAAAAAAGATAGCGTGAGAATTGTACCCAAAATTATTACAATCAGCATAATTACCACCTATAAATTGAT
>CAZLTJ010000229.1:0-1931 GCA_964562425.1 uncultured bacterium | reverse complement strand
ATTATATGCACACCCAAGAATATAATCCATCAGGAGACTGCTTTGGGTAATCCGTTAGAAACACCTATATTCCAGTGGAGGAAAAAGCATTTTTCGCTAGTTTTCGAATAATTTCTTTGTTAACAGCCCAGAATCTATTATTTGCTATATTGGAGAATACGCCCCCAAGATTAGGAAAGATTATATAAAGCTGCATATTAAAACATACACTGAGGAATATCTTCCATACTTAAAAACTCTCTATAATATTAGAATATCGTTGAGAAAACACCTTTGGGCTACCACAAAATATACATATGTGAAGTATGACAGGAATCTTCCTTCCTGAAACAAGAAAATAGCCACAAAAGATGGTTAATGAACCGTTTTTTTATCACGGATAAGCCAAAGAAAGACTAAAACATTTGACGCATATACTTAATTATCCAAAAGACAGAGATGCATCTTTTGATGCGTTCCGGGGAGTTGCTATAATCGCCGTAGTGGCCATTCATACAATTCCCTGGCAGCTTTACCGAATTCAAAATGTGCTCTTATATCGTCAGCTCTTGAATTTTGCTGTTCCTGCTTTTCTTTTCATCTCCGGATACTGGATGTCTAAAAAGCTCATCACATCACTCGAAGACTATACCGACTTCCTGCGCAAACGACTCTTGCGAATCTTTGTCCCATACCTGCTCTGGTCACTTATTTTCATAGGTTACGATGCCGTTAAAGCAAATGATATTTGCATTGCTCAAGTTTTTTATAAGCTCTTCGTTGGAGGAGCAAATGCACATTTCTTTTTCATCATAGTGATAGCTCAACTATATATATTGACTCCATTGTTGCAATATCTCAACCGCAGACCATATGGGTTTTTATTAGTTTTAATACTCAACATTTTAACGCTTTGCGCCCTGTATTTTTTTCGATTGCATGGTATTAAGCTCCTCCGCGATTCATATTATATGATTCATGATCCTTTTTTCTCTTGGGTCGTCTTATATCAATTTGGCCTTTTTGTTGGCACCCGTGATAGTGAAATTGATATCCCCCGAAATATGTATTATACCATTCTGCTTTCTATACTGGCATCACTGGCTGTCTCCGACTGGGAGGCACTGTTTATAATGTCAAAGTTCGATAACTGGCAAATGGCGATATGTTGCCTGAAATACTCCTCGTTTATTTATTCCTCATGTGTGATTTTAGGATTTCTTGTTTTAAGGCGATGCCTTAAAACTTGGCCTAGATTCTTAGTCACACTCGGTCATTACTCGTTCGGCATTTACCTTGTGCACATTATTATTCTTCGTGGCCTCGTCAAAATACTTTATAATGTCCATGTGTTGCATTCTTTTCAGCCGCTCTATGAATTCATCGTTGTCTCAATGACTTTACTAGTATGTTACGGTGTAATCGCTGTTAGCAGAAAGCTTCTCCCAAGACCAATTTGTAACAATGTGCTGGGTTTTTGATTTGGGCGGAGTATATATACAATATTTCGTGAAGAGCTTTCGTGGGATGCCACTTGGCAATGCTCAACCACTATGTTGAGCTTTGGATTAAATCACGATGATACCAGTTTTTGCATAGAATATAGTTAAGTACAAATCGCTTCTGGTTTCACAAAGCTTTTCTGTTTAATTTGCTGAGGCGTTTGGATGCAGAGTTCGAAAGAAACAAGTATTAGCGTGCTTATCCCAGCTTTCAACGCAGAATTAACAATAGAAACAACTTTAAGAAGCGTAATCAACCAAACCATGCAGCCAAAAGAAATTATGGTTATGGATGATGGAAGTAATGATTGTACAACTGCAATTGTGGAAACTTTTGCACCGCGCGTGAAACTACTACGGCAAGCTAACAAAGGCGTGTTTGAAGCACGCAAGGCTTTGTTTCGGCTTGCTAAGGGTGTTTTAGTGGCATTTCTGGACCATGATGATGTG
>CAZLTJ010000228.1:0-1932 GCA_964562425.1 uncultured bacterium | reverse complement strand
GATGCCTTTTATGTGTTTGGTGGTGGATAGAAAACAAGGTGTTTGTAAAGAATAGAAGCATCTAATAACGTACCCCAGAGGACTGTGACCTCCCCCCATTAATGGTACCACTTTCTAAGTCAAAGTCACGGGCATAATGACCTCCAGAGATAACCTATGTCAAATCTCAGCAGTTGTCAATCTGGGGTTTTGGACAGACTACAGCCGCATAACGCCTTTAACTAGCGACTACCTACTCCTCAAGGCTTTTATTCCGTTGACTCTAGCGTAACAAGAGGTACGATTGATGGGAGCAGGCCAGACTGGCGGGAGAAAAACAGGAAATAGGAGATAGGTACGTGACACATGCTTAAAGTATATGTAAAAACGGGCTGTCCCTTTTGCAGAAGAGTTCTTGATTATACAAAGCAACATAATATTTAACTACACGAGAAAAATATCTACGATGAGGAGCAGAACTTGCAGGAACTTCTGAAAATAGGAGGTAAATGGCAAATGCCATTTCTGCTTGATGAGTCGGCGAACGTTTTATATATGAATCCGATAAGATAATAGAATATCTCAGGCGAAGGTATGTTAAATAGGAGCTCACAACGGGCTTTACGTATAGAAGACAGTGCTGCTCTAAATACAAATCTATCTGACATTTTAGAGGGAGTATTTCAGAAAAAGCTATATTTGGCTTCCCTCACTGGACGACTTTCGCAACTTTTTGCTCACTAACAAGGCAAACCCTATCATCCAGGAATTTGCTTTAACCAATGCCCAGTCCAGCTCTATACACTTGCTCATCAACCTTTCCTATTTTCTATCCGATTCAAATTAATACCTTCTATCAAATGTTCTATGTTTTTTGTTAGGTGGTGTTATTCTCTAAGTTTTCTTTTATCATTAAACACTTTTCGTCGTATAATTAATAAAATACTAGAAATAATAATCACTACTGCTAAGATTCCTAGCGAAACTAGATTTCTACTATTAGAAAAACCCAATTCTGATTTCAGTACAACTGCAACAGAAGAAACACTAGCCCAAACTGAATCAAAACTTTCTTTACCACCCAATATTCCATTTATATTTGTTAAAATAATATATCCTTTTTGATTCGATGGCTTAAAACTAAATAAGCTTTGGAAGCCTGGCGCTGAACCCCCATGTCCCAGAACATTATTTTTATAGTGAATAATGCCAAGACCATATCCTGAATTTATACACTTACTGCCCAAATGAAAAAGATCTTTACCATGAGAATGTTTTTCCTGCATCAATAAAATTGTTTCGGGTTTAAGCAGTTGAAAGTTCTGAAAATTCCCTTCGTTCATATGTGCTATCATGAATTTTGCCATATCTTCTGCGGTAGATCGCATCATATAACCTTTGCCGTTCCAGATAGGTAATTCAGTTTACCATTTCCAGTGCTACTGTCCAAGTCTCAAAGGTTACCTCTTTCACCCACCAAATTTGACAAAATGTAGAAAATCCTATATAATATGATTTGTATAGTCTACTATAACTCCAACTAGAGGCTATCAATGAAAGAAAATACCCTAACCATAGAAAAACTCATTTCCTGTCCCCAAAAAGATAATGACATTACCTATCCTTTGGTCAAATCTCAACAAGTTTTCTCTTCCAAGTTGAAAATCGAATTTACGCTCCCAAAATTTTATAATCTCTGCATAAGAAAATATCAAACCTTCTTGGTTTGATATTGGCAAAAAGTGGACTACATTTGTTTTTTAAGGATAAAATACTAAAATTTAAGTAGATACAATTTTTGAAAATTAATTTTGTGAATAATTCCTTCATCTTGGAGGAAATTTACAAAAAATTTTGGACTTGACTAAAGATTTTGACAATACCTAGTAATAAACTAAAATTAAAATATGAATGTTAACACGAAATTTTATCCTATTTCAATTGATGAAATAA
>CAZLTJ010000227.1:0-1932 GCA_964562425.1 uncultured bacterium | reverse complement strand
GTATAAGTTTGGGTAAGGAAGCGCGGATTTTGACTCTTGAAGAGAGTTTAAAGATGGCCTTGGAGCAGAGTTATGATATTAAATTTGCTGAGCAGAATTTGATTCGTGAGCAGGAAAATGTAAAAGCCGCAACGGCTGCTCTCCGGTCAAATGCTTCTATAAATTTTCTGGTTCCCTCATTTAAGACAGAAAACGAACAGGTTTATGATTCAAATGAAGATATTTTCAAATACAAATATTCCCAGAAGAATAGAATGATGAGTCAGCTTACAATTAATCAGCCGATTCCCACAGATGGTAATTTTTCTTTAAATTACGATTTTTTTCATGAGACTCAATTAGGAGATATAAGAAATTATTCAAATTATTTTTACTTCAAATTCCAGCAGCCGATATTTACGCCAAATGTTTTAAGAATGGGAATCAGAAGGGCAGAATTGGGATTGGAGAATACAGAACTTGATTATAAAAACAGGACTCTACTTATTGAATATAGAATAACAAGGTCATATTACTTTCTTTATAGAAACTTTGAGCAGAAAAACATTAATGAAAAAAAGGTTCAACTTCTTGAAGAAGCCAACAATATTGTCAAGGAATTGAACGGGAAAAAATCAATTGATGAAATGGGGGTGCTGCAAATAGAAGTTGAGCTTGCAAACAGCATCGACCAACTTCTCGGAGCAGAAGGAATTCTTGAAAGGCAGAAAAACTCTTTCAAGCAGGATATTGGATTACCCCTGAATGAGGATATTAAGATTAATACAGATTTACAGTATAAACCAATAAATTTTGATGAGAAATTAAGAGAACAGACAATAAAGATGGGATTCAAAAACAGCATAAGAATAAGAAAAAATGAAATAAACAGCGAATATAGAACAATGGCTGTAATTGATGCCGATAGAAGAAATGAATTTAAGGGAAGTTTCATTACCACTCTTGGGCTTGATAAAAAGGATTCCCTGTTTACGGAGACATTAAAAAGTCCTGACCAGACCAGAAGTGTTTCATTGGAACTATATATGCCTCTCTGGGATTGGGGACGCAATAAGGCACAGGTGAGGTCTGCGGAGGCATCCCTGCGGCATAATGAAATCGCTCTTGAAGAAAGTTTAAGGGATGTAAAAAGAAGGATTGAGGATGAATTAAGGAATCTGAAGGAAGCTTCCGACAGGCTTAATATTCTTGAAAACAGCAAGGTTCTTGCTGAAAAAAGTTATTATCTCGGATTGGAGAGGTTTAAAATCGGCAAGATGCAGAGTCAGGATTTGCTATTATCCCTTGACCAATTAATTCAATCATATAATTCTTTTTTGAATGCGTATATGGACTTTCAGCTTGCAAAGGCATCATTAAAGAGGATGATAAGTGGATAAATTATATTTTTTCATTATGAATTTTAAGAATTTACGGTATAGACTTATTAGAGCATTATTAATGTTATTTTTCATTATTCCGGTCTCTAATATAGAGAGTGCCGAATTAAGTATTAAGACTCTGACTCTTGAAGAATGCATTAATATTGCTCTTGAAAAGAGCTTTGAGATTAGATTTTTGCAATCTGATTTAGAAAGAGATGAACAAAATGCGAGGTCATGGAGAGCCTACCTGAGGTCTAATGCTCACATAAACTTTTATCTTCCGACATTTTCCCAGGAATTTGAGCAGGTTTATGATTCTGAAGCAGATATTTTCAAATTTGTATATACGAAAAGAAATAAATATTTAACGAATTTAACAATAAATCAGCCCATTTCAACCAATGGAAATTTTTCACTTAACTACGCATTTTTTTATGAAGAGCAGTTAAATGATGTCAGAAATTTTTCGAATAGTTTTTTTCTTGAATTTGTCCAGCCGATATTCACAGCCAATACACTTAAAATGAGCATAGACCGAGCAGAGCTTTCATTAAGAAATACTCAATTG
>CAZLTJ010000226.1:0-1935 GCA_964562425.1 uncultured bacterium | reverse complement strand
CTCCTATGTTATCGGAGTCGGAGGGTTTATTCCAAACCAATCTCCCCCTTAAATCATATATCTCAACCTTCACTGTTGCATGATCCGTTGCAGTCGGGACTGTTGACATATCGACTTCTCGATAGATTTACTTTCCCATTTGTGTTTCAGTTGAGGAAGGCGGTTTATTTGCGTCATGTGATTCAGAATAATCGACCGATAGTTTATTTCCCATCTTTTTCTTATTGCTCCGCCAAATAATCATATTAGCAATTCCGATTGGTAGCAAAATAAGTCCAAGCCAACCCCACAAACCCAAATATCCAACGAGGATGGAATATATAATCAAGCCTAAACCGATAGCGCCCCATATAACTCCACGCTGCATAAATCTTTCCTGTTTAATCATCGCAGTTTTCCTAACAAACAAACCAGTTTCGATAGCCTTCATTCGTTCCTCATGTGTCCAACGCCAGCGTTTATATAGCAAGAAAACAATCAATATTGGCAATCCTAAAACCATAATCATGAATAAAAGGAACAGAAATGTAAGCACAAATCCTGCTGTAACTACCTTTCTGAAATTTGTGTGAAAAGAAGGATTCTGACCGAAAAAATTTTTTGGTAAAACCCAACTTTTTTTGAACTTCGATATCGGCATCGGCTCGACAATCATAGTATCCGAGTCTGATATATTATTAGCATACATTGTATCAAAGTCAATTCTAAAAGTGTTACTGTCAAGTGTTACAATCATATATGTGGATTCCACTTCAACATCGATTGTCTTATCTTTATATATCTTGTAAATGATTTTGCGAGGAATTTTGCTATCTACCGAATCGCTCACAGTAATAACAGCTTTCGATTTGGAAACAACAGGTTGTTGTGCGTTAACCGATCGAGGAATTGCTAATATCGACAGGAGTATTGTTAAAATTGTCAAACACAACATGAAATACCATGATTTATTGGGAATTGCAATTTCTGATATTCTGTTGCCCCGCTTTTCATCCAGATTTGTAAACATCGATTACCCCCTATTTAATAATGTTAATAATGCGTATGTCAATAAACGATTAAGCTATTATATTTATCTAATTTATTTATTCACGGGTTGCAAATTAGTACCCCCCAACTTAAACCGATAATTACTTTCTAGGTTTGCTAAGAAGATCCGACAAAGACACCAGTGCAATTGCTACTGCTACTATCACACTAAAAGCTTCCATTTTTACCTCCTTTTGATAGGTCTCTACATATTTAGACTATAGTGTTCTGAAAAAGTTTCATTTTTTTTTAAGTTATCCCCTCAATCCCCCGACTCCTTTCTCTCCAAAGAGAAAGGGGGGATGACTGATGTACTTTCTGTTCTCTCTCCTTGAAGAGAGGGCGGCTCCGACGGAATCGGGTGAGGAGATAAAGTCAACGTCGGGTGAGAGGTCAAATTTTTACACAGGTTTTAATGATTGTCGTGTGGATAGATATTTCAAAACTACTTAACTATCTGATTGTTCTCGCTTAAAGTGATAATCTTAGGAGACCTATTGCCCCAGTCCTCAACGGTACACATTGTGTATGAGATTATTATCACTCTATCGCCGACAAGACCCTTTCGAGCCGCTGGACCCTTAAGGCAAATTGTTCCGCAATTCCGCAAGCCAGGAATTACGTAAGTTGTAAAACGTTCTCCGTTCTCCATATTTAATACCTGCACCATCTCCCAAGGAAGAATTTCGGACGTCTCGAGTATAGCTTCATCTATTTCAATCGAACCTTCGTATTCCAGTTCAACAGCGGTAATCCGAGCATTGCGGATTTTGGCTCGGCAAAATGACCTTAACATTTTATTGCTCCTTTCAGTCATCTATACAAATAAAAACCAAGGATTTACAAAATCAATAAATTTCCTTTTTTTGTTAATCTACCACCAACAAAAATTAAGCCTGCACTGAT
>CAZLTJ010000225.1:0-2031 GCA_964562425.1 uncultured bacterium | reverse complement strand
TACAGTATTAATACTATCACAAAAGGTTTCCTCATAAAACCAAGGTGTAAGCATTACTGTATAATCGAGCGTATCATCTTCAAGAACCATATATACAGAGTCCACATACGGCGATAGCTTTTCGCTACCTGTGGTTCTTTCAAATTCGATTCTGTATTGAAAATGCATATAACAAAGACTATCGAATTTATCGGATAAATCTTCGCCAGAGGAAGAAACTTCTATCCATGTTGAAGTTGTGCATTTATCTATAGTCTCGCCTGCTCTGACATAATAGTCGACTTCGAAGCCATCTGGTACACAATCCGACCATCCAAAAGAAGTTATTTTTTTTCCTTTTCTAAATGCTAAAACTGAAGACTCGAGAAAACCAAAAGAAGTGAATTTGATAGAGTTTTTTAGTAATTTAAAATAATAACCTTCAACAGTATAGAAAAAATCCTTCGCTGGATAACCACATTCAGATTTAAGGTCGAGTACCCGACCAAAGTATATTCTTTCATGTAGAGGTTCAAGAACCAGTCTAAAATGTATAAAAGAATCTGTGCAACCAAATAAACATTGGCTAACCATTCCTACACCATCCCAACCACCTATGATATCTAAATTACCGTTTAAATCAAAATCTACAACATCTATACATTTGTTATAGTCCATTACGTAGTGAATTATAGAGGTTTCGAATCCGGTGCCGCTATCATTTAGCATCAAGGTGAGTGCTCTTGAGTGATAAAATACAAAATCTTCAAAGTCATCTCGATTGAAATCTCCTATGCCAATGGCAGCACCAGATGGCAAACTTGTTGGGTCAGTAAAGGAGGAAAAACATGTATCGTCATTTCTTAGAACGATTAATCCTCTAGGATAAAAATATACAGTTACTATATCATAGTCATTATCTTTGTCAAAATCAAATACTCGAGTTCTAGATATAAAGGTGGTTTTTCCTGAAACATTTGTAAGATTAATAAAAGAGTCTAAGTCTGGACCAAGTAATATTCCAATATTAACAATAGAATCGTAGTATGTAAAACCTACAATATCCATTGTATCATCTTCATCGATATCAAAAACTTCACCGTCATAATATGTTGTCATTTTTTCTGAAAGAGTATTGCAATCCCATCCTGATAGAATACTTCCAGTACCCCAGCAAATTCCGTAATTATAATGTGTGGCGTAAAATATGTCCTGATATCCATCATTATTAAAATCACCACAGTTTGTTGTTTTAAAATAATTAGAATCTGATAATTCAAATATGATGCTGCTATCTGAGAATGAAGTATCATCGAAATTTTCAATCACATGTAAAAATAGTCCATTTCCGATTGCAAAATCTTTATCTCCATCATTATCAAAATCCGCATAGTCAAAGCAAATATAACGTGATTCAGCTCCTGCTAACAAAATCATTTCTTCACAATCTGAGGGGTCGAATCCTGAGGATTTAAAAGTAATATTTCTGTTTGATGTAATAAGGCTGTCATCGCGGAAATATTTGCAGCTCCATTCATAGTAGTCGACCAGTCTCCCTGGTCCACAACGCCAATTCTTTTGGACAACAGTTATTTCATCACATGACAATGGAAATGTCAGAAGCTGAAAAGAGAATATTATTAGAACTAATTCCTTTAATCTCATAATTCACCTTTAAAACTTGAGATGTTAATGTTAATGATATACAAATGTAATTCAAGAAGTGTAATAAGCTATTAGTGTGCAAATAATCGTCAAATCTGGGAAGTGCTTGAGAAAATTAATAGTAAGCTTGTTTTAGAAAAGCCGTAATTCAATTTATCATTACTACCTCCTGAAATTTATATGATAACTCTCCAGTCATGATGGTTTTTCATTCGAAAATAATTGTTCTTTATATATAATTGACTTCTGAAAAAAAGCAAAGATTTTTCGAGATTAATGTTTAAAAATCGATCTACATCCTCTGGTATCGTATAACGAGTCTAAAATGACCAATACAGAATCACCATCGCTGAATGTGTAATCTAAAAGTGACACCAAAACACTTTC
>CAZLTJ010000224.1:0-2063 GCA_964562425.1 uncultured bacterium | reverse complement strand
TCTGTAATAATAAAATTACGGTTATGACTATTTCTAACCATATAAACTTTATGAATTATTATTATGAAGCCAGGTCTTGCATTATCACTTTTCCTCTTCCCACTCAATATTTTTAATTAAAATGGGACAACACATCCTATTTTTTCTATGGTTTAGCTTTCCATTTTACAAATTCTTTCTTTAAGACGTCTATCTATAATAATATCTAAAACCTTAATCATCTGGTTAAGAAACTCCTCAGAACCTATGGGTCTTCCGCTAAAAGTTACCAAATTATGACCTGGCACACCTTCCCCTTGTTTATTTAATTTAAAAATAAAATATTAATTATCCAAGAAAATGGGATGTGTCTCTATTTATTAAATGTTCGATTCATGGAGATTAAGTTTACTTCCTCGTTACTGTGATACGATCATATATCGTTGTACCTTCTATAAGTTTTCCAAGTCCTGTCCATTTTTTCGTATCCTTAGCTTGCTTGATATAAGCCTCAAATGCGGCTTTGGCCCTTTTGTCCGCAAGAACAGCAATGATGTCAAATTTCCTATTGACATCTTCCTCAATACCGATGGAGGTATTTGAAGTCCAATCACCATTTGCTTGAACATCGGCAGAATTATTCTGAGGATAATAACGATCAACCAAATGAGGATAAACCACAATCCAGATTGCATGTCCTTCTGGAATCTTTTCTGATGTACCTCGTACTGTCTCACTAATTTCTACATTAGCACCGTCATAGGGATAAGTAATTTCTACCTCAGGTTTCCGAGAAAATCGCCACGCAAAGAACCCAAGATTGACTGTCAGAAGGATTACGCATACGACCATCAAGATTGTCCAAGTGCCGATTCTTCGTGGTTCACCCTTTGGTCTTGGTCTCCCTTGTTGCATCCAACTTATTATCGCAGCAATTACAACACCTGCAGCAGTGATAATGGCCGCAATTATTTGCGTTATATCAATAGGTTGTGTTTGCATTGTCATCACCTCCTTTTCTTATTGGCGGTTTCGTATAACTTTTTAACGTATCTGAAGTTCCCCGAAAGGGAATTTTGGCGAAGTGCTGAAGGCACGAAGCCAGATACGCTCTGTTAGGCGACCGTTGCAATAAGCATATTTTAAGCTGGTTATGGTTTCGCAATTACCGTATATTGCCATGACTGAATAATTTGATCCGATGCTGCCCAGAATCCAACATTATCATCGTTGGGATCACTACTGGGTGTCACCCATCCAGTTATTTGCATTGGTTGATCTAGAGTCACCTCGATTGTGGGAGCATTTAGCTTCCAATCCGATGTTCCGCCTTTCAAACTAAATATTGTGCTCTGAGCTGGTGGTTGGATGATCCAGCCTTCTTCCGGAATTTCAAACGATTGAGAGGCAACGTAGGCTAATTGTGTATCCCACATATTTGTGGAAATGTGCATTGAAGAGAGCATCACTGGTTTAAACGCTTCACCTGGACGATTATCCAACTCTACGTTACCGTCAACATTAATAATGATTGTCGTTGAGAACAAGTTTTGAGTCGGGGGAGCCATACAAATATTTCCGCTAATGTTAAGGCTGGATATGCTTCCGGTAAATGAGAGCAGGAGTTCCGAACCTTCGGTTATCCAAGTACATGATATCGGTGCCCCTTGATAATAAATACCCTTTTCCCAAAAGGATGGATGCAAAATGACGGATGTTCCCCATCCCGATCCAGGTCCATAATTCATACGGAAGTAACCGCTTTCTAAATGTAGGGCAGCGTATTGTGGAAAATCAGTCTCGCTTCCATAAGCTACCTCGACAATACTCTCTTTCTCAGTAACCTTCCAGCTCTCTGATGGAGGGAAAGGTCCATCACAACTACAACTCAACAGAATAATAACCATGCAGATGCAAGTCAGCAGTACCGATAGTTTGAGATATTTATATTCTATTGTCATTTATTCACCTCCTGCAATGTCACCTAACTTAAAATAATCAAACTCCTTCGCTTATATTCCAAATTGGTATATTTTGCGAAGTATTTAAAAATACTTTGGGGTCAGTCTTCACAAGTTCACAAA
>CAZLTJ010000223.1:0-2104 GCA_964562425.1 uncultured bacterium | reverse complement strand
AGAGGTAATTACCTACGGATTTCATTGAGCGTCATTGTCAATACTTTACTGTTTTTCGAGTTGCTTTGACCTCTTCGACAATATAAAAACTTCTCCTGAATGCAGATGTTGCATATCTTCTTTCAATGGGGAATATGAATATTTAGGTTCGTCATTTTCTGCTGGAAGTATGACACTGCTAACAAACTTGTCGTCCACATAAAGGTTGAAAAAGTAGATTCCTGGCTTGGGGATCTTAATCATTAAATTTCCACGAATGGGAACCACTAAACACTCTGAACTTCCCTCGCACGTAACGGAGGTAATATTAAACGTCTCATGCGTAAGCACATTAATAAGATCTATTCTAGCAAGGTGCCTTCCTTTTGCTAGCCTAAAACCAGATGCTATATGTATCATAAGGAGCAAAGGATATTTCTTGCTATATACTGCTTTCATTTCTCCCTCAAATGAGCAATTTCTTTCATTAAAGGTTGCTTTTTGACAGATAATAAAGTATTCGAGAAAACATGCCTTTTGATTAAGCATATGATCTGAGCACTCCTTGTGTGCGCTGATTAATTCGCTCTCGACCTTTTCTCGATTTACAGAGAATTCTTCTACGGTAGAAGGGGGATCACCATCTAATTTTCTGATGTAAAGAGGTTTTCGACCAAGCAAGAAGTTATTTATATAGCAATTGAGAAAGACAGACCCCTGATCAACAAGGTTAAGCATCAATAATTCATTTAATTCTACCGACTCATTTGGGAAACTAATATTAATGTCTTTTTGTAAAAGTACAATTTCCCCACATGGATGTTCCAAACAAAATTTTAATGGATATGTCCCGATTGCACCCCAAAAATCAAGTGAAACAAATACCGGTAGTACTGTGGGGAGGTTATATAAGCCTATTTCTGAAATTAAACCATTACATGTTATAGCATTAGGTTGTGTTTCTACTTTTTGACAGGTAAAGAAATGGTTCAAATACCACCGCAATTCTTTCTTTTGCGGAGGCTCATAATCGTGGAAACGATTATCTATCGGTTGAGACCTTAACAGAGTATGAGGCGGCACCAGCGATAATTTTCTATTGCTTGTCAAATCTTTCTGTGTCCATACTCCTTTAGATATCTCAGTTTCCTTCGCTCGCCCAAGATGTTCTGGAGTCAAATCTGCAAAACCATACGTCAGTGGAAAGATTTTTCCTGAATGAAGGAGAATAGCTTGGAATAAACCTCCAACCGTAATAACATTTTGTTTGCGCAGCTCGGATTCACATTCTATCATTAGAATAGTTGCTTTATCCTTTAAGGAATTACCCCGTTTAATAATAGCATGGAAATTATTTTGTAGAAAAGGACGGATAACTGAACCAGATCCGATGACGTCCCATCCAGATATAGGAATGGGTACAAAATCAGGAGGATTGTACTTCCATAAAAATGGCGATCCATGGTTTAGAATCGCACCAAGTATAAAAGAAGTCGAAAGACTTATACTGTTTGTATTTTTAAGGCATTCTTTGTAATAGTGAACCGCTATCCGAGACAGTTTACGAGAAAGATTCATCGGGCTCCTTAAACTATGCTTCTTCCTGATACTGGCTCGAGTCAAGTCTATGATTCTATTTGCGAATTTTACTGAACCCGCAAATGCTATGGTGAGGTTTGGGCCTAAAGACACAATTTTCTGCGCACAGTCACCGTAAGTCATTTTGCCGCCCGTATCCTCCCAAGTAACTCGCGAGTCAGCAAAAATTGCAGCCCCTTCCTCTAACTGACAAGCTATAACCATCGTCATATTTAATACTTCCTATCAACACAAGTATGTTGACACTTAATGATAATTCGGTGAGCGTTGAGATTATTATCCTCCCAATTCTTACTCAACACAAGCCGGAAATTTGCTAATCAATGCGATGTTTTTCTCCGACGTTGCTTGCAAAATTTTACCCTCATTTTTACCTCCAGTCAATCCAGAAATCCGCGCTGGAAAAGCCGGCCTCAAAACCTCTGCTCGCATGATATTCTTCAACGACAACTCCCTCGAATTAAGCTGCACAAGGATGTCGCCCCTGCGCATTCTGGCGAGGCAGCGAGGCACATCTGTGTAAGGC
>CAZLTJ010000222.1:0-2106 GCA_964562425.1 uncultured bacterium | reverse complement strand
ATGGGCAATCGAGCACACCAAAGACAAGCGAAAATGTTAAGGTTGTTAGGAGGGTATTTTTGGTGAAATAGGAATGATCTATGAGGGGGTGGTTTTCGAATCGCTCCCCTCATTTAAATAAAATTACTCAGGATTACCTTTTTACAGGAGGTTTTTTATGCGTTGTAACAAGTTGTTTTTGGCATCTGTTTTCGTTGGGCTTATGTTATTTACGGTTGCATTCTCTCTGCCTAACAATGCGGATACCAAAACAAGAGAGTATGTAGATGCCTTCGGCAAGTCCCACAAGGAGTTCGAAGGCGAGCGATCTATTGCGGATCGGACGGATGTTTTGACATCGCTGGATATCCCAGGAGGAAAGTATATCTATGCTGTGGGTGAGGACTATTTTGTAGTCTTCGATGTTGAAGATCCGATTCATCCTCGATGTGTATGCCAATATCAACCACCAACAAAGAATCGAAAAATCACTTACAACGATGTCGAAATCCGAGGTAACCTTGCATATATTGTTGGAATGTATAAAAACGAATCCAACAATGTGGGTATTTTGAAGGTGCTGAATATTTCGGATCGAGAGAATCCTTACCAAGTAAGCGAATATATTGATAAGAACGGAGACCATGATTTCACTGCTATAGAGATCGAGGGAAAAACTGCATACATAACCGACCGATACGGCTTTATCTATTCGATAGATATTACCGACCCCGCAAATTTGCATGAACCGATACTGCGAAAATTTCACAAGGACTTGGTTGGTGCTATCGATTTTATTGTCAGCGGTAGAGTTATATATGTTTCCTGCGAAAACAGGCATTTTGCGCGTCTTAATTTGGAATCGCCGAGCAGCATATCCGACCCCAAAGTCTTGCTTCGATCCGAATGGATACAGGATATTTATCTCGACGGTGATTTGTTTGTAGCTGCGAAAATTTCCAATGATAAGTTCGGAATAGGAAGATGGGATAAGTCGAGCAACAATTATAATTCAGTAATTCAAGAAGCTGCCGGAATAGACTATAAACCACGCGGGATCTCATGCACAGGAAATTTCGGTTATATTGTCGGATACAGCTATTCTGAGAACGGATTATTTAGCACGATAAGCGCATTCGACGGAATGTTTGAGGGGAGATTGACATATCTATGCAGTTACAATTGGGCAAACGAAGCTCTAACGAGAGTTCGTAAGGTCAGCGAATCGATCGTTTATGCTGTGGGAAGATTCGACGATGGTGAGAAAAGCTATGGAATGATTCGAGCAATTCGACTTGCAATATTAAGAGAGAATCTTTTTACAACTATGATACATTCTAGTCTTCTTTACGCACACAGAGCAACTAATAAAACCGAACCTAGCCAGATCGAGATAAGAGGAAACACTGCCTTTGTTGTCGATTCATGTGGTATGTTGATTTTTGATGTTTCCAGTCCAGCAGTAACAGAGTATTATGAATGGACAGGTCCCCCACCAGTTCCAACTGAATTCGCAGATTATTTCGATACAAATCATGTATATTTTGGAATCGATGTAGTTCTAGACGACCCAATTAATTATATTTATCTGACATCGAACGATCCAAAGACTACAGATCAGTCTTTCTGGGCAATAGCACATACTATAGGATCTAATTTTCTTTCTGATACGGGAACATCAAAACCAAGTGGTCATAGAAATATAATTGGTGAGGTTGAAGTACAAGGGGATTATGCATATACATTTTCAATTGATGAAGATACAAGCTTATTTGAAGGACGTGGATTCTTGGATGCTTTTGATATTAGCACACCTGAAACTCCTGATTGGGTTAGTTCCGACAAAATGCAATTTGAACCTTTTAACGAATATTCCTTTTATTGTAGTGATTTTGGTGAGGTAGAAGTAAGCGGTGAAACAACCTGGGTTTCATGGAGGAGTTTACCGTATACGGGAAGAATTGGTATGGGTTTCGCTGTGCAGAATACGAATCATATCGGTTTCTTTGATATATCGAATCCTACTGATGTCCTGGCATTTGTACCACCACAAATAGTGACTTATATGGGAGGTGCTCCAACAGGAGATACTCTGGACCGATCTATGGGATACTACAGACTTAACTC
>CAZLTJ010000221.1:0-2113 GCA_964562425.1 uncultured bacterium | reverse complement strand
CCATCCTGATAAGTTACAGGTATATCCATCGTATCTGCTAATGACGAAACTCGAGAAGTTGTCCCGTCGAGACTCGACCATTTAACTCCAGCTATCGAATCTATTAAAGTCGCAGAAAATTCATCCGGTTTTTCATTGAGATTGGAATTCTCGGATGGATATTGATCGAAAAATATTGGCACCTGAAGATCGACGATTACCGAACACGGCTCACCCTGAGTCGTGCAACCCACAGTAGTCGTCACAATATTGAGCCAGTAACTTATAACATCGCCGTTCTTAAATGGTTCATCTGGAATGTAAGTTAGATTATCGTCGTATCGGAAGAATTGCAAACTGTCGATCTTAATTAATTCATCGTTTATCGTAAGTTCAATATCATTATAATAAATTGGAAAGTATTCGCTTGTTACATAGAACAAAACCATTTGCTCCAATGCTTCAGAACATGTCATAACTCCACCACATGGAAGAGGTCGAATATTCTCAACAACTGGGAAATCTGCACATTTCGGAAGTTTTACTTTAAACTCATAACTTGTAGGTTGGATTTGTACAGAATCGCTACTCCAAGCATCGATTTTGAAAATAATTTCCTCATCTGGGCAAGCGCCATTGACATTGTATATCCATGATAAATCAACGCTATCTCTGGGATCTAAATTACCAAGAACGATGTTCTCGGAACCGGATACGAGATCGACACAAGAAGCTCCTTGAATAACTTCGATTTCCAATTCAGAATTAGGTGCAGGAACGATACTGTTAACATTTAGAACTTTTCCAGTTAAATATAATGGTGAGAATTCCATGCAACCCACACATTCGATTGAATCTCTTAATAATACTCCAAGTCCACATCTCATAATAAGCTGACATCGAAAGATATTTTCATCCTTCCAGTTAGTGTAGCTCCGATTGTCTAAACTCAAATCATCTTCAATCGAGGTATAGTAAAAACCACCTTCGTTCCATATAGGTCTCGTGGGATTCCACTGAAGGTCGTCGCCTACAATTCTGATGTAAAACGGTCCTGAGTATCCCATTTGACCATTATAAACGAATTCTGAGTGGAAGTCCAAATCGACGTCAACAATGGGAATCATGTTGTTGACCTGTTGAGTATTGGTTCCCAAACCTGCAAAAATACCCCATATAGAACCATCCGTTCCATCAAAGATATAGAAAGTATCTGCAAAATTATACGCTGCTATTTCAGGAACCATATCGCAGTTAAGGTCAGCACCTGTAACTGTGTTGAATTCACCGCTACTCATAACATGACGCCAGATCTCTCGTCCATCGAATCTATAACAAGCGGTAACCTGTTGGTTAGATAGCGGAGGTAAATTTATGTGGTTTATAGCGAAGACAATTTCGGGTTCGGGTGTTAGTGTGTCGAATTGTGCTATTACAGGTAATCCGAAATGAGGGAAATACACTCCACCTTGAAATTCACAAATATCTGTGTAAAATGAACCATCAAAAGTGTATCTTTTATGAAAGGTCCCACCAGCATTATTATACCCTAAGACCACATCGGGAACATGATCGAGATCGATATCAGCAATTGCATAGGAAAATGCACTGGGAACTATCCAATAAAGTGCACCACTATATGCATGAAAACAAGTTACAGCATAACTAGCTCTTGGTTCCTGAACACTACACCAGCATGAGAAAACTTCGAGTTTATTGTCCATGTCCATGTCGAAAAGAGTGATAGCTCCAAAGGGGTGTCCGAATGCGTCACCGCCTATGTCCCTAATAAATGCACCTGTAGCCCCATCAAAAACTCTAATATGTGATTCTCTGAGCGTTGCTGCTAAAATTTCTATTGTTCCATTAGCATCGATGTCACCTGCTGTAATAGCATGACCTCCAACTGCAAGCATTGAGGATGGAGCAATATCTGAGGAGACTTGTGCTCGCCAGAGTTCGGTAAATGTATAATCGAAAACAATAATACTATCTGGTCCACTCCCATGCCAGAACTGGACAGCAATTTCTGGATGACCATCGTTATTAATATCACCAAGATATGGAGTATAGCATTCTCCTGTAGGAACTTCCCAGTGGAATATTGTATCTATAGAATTATCTGCATATTTCC
>CAZLTJ010000220.1:0-2163 GCA_964562425.1 uncultured bacterium | reverse complement strand
ACTGTGATTTAATTCCTGAGATTGCTACATACAATTTTAATAGAACATTCTACATTGTGGATGGTGTAGATGGTTCTATTTGGGGCACATTTACCGGTGTTGGCACAAACACTCAATCGGTCAACAACTTTATTCCTATTGTTGATGTCGATCTTGATTTCCACTCTGAATTTGTTTTTAATGGATTGGGAGGAAGCACTCCTGGTGTGATTAGAATCGTAGGCGACGACGCTGAATGGAATCCCACACGTCCGATATGGAATGAAAACGGATTTTATTATACTTCTGTTGAGGATGATCTTGAATTAGATAGCCGAAGTTATACAAACTGGAATGATGAAAATATATTCCGATGTCAGAGAATTATGCCGTGTGGACTTGGAGTTTTAATGAAAGACTCGATCGATTGCGTGGGCTGTATGCAATTCTCTGATTTGTATTTGGATGCCAAAATAATCAACACCAACTCTATTGTGCCAGCACCCGATTCAAGAGTAAGAATCGAGGTTATTCAGGGTGGAGAATGTGTCGAGCGAATTTCGGGAGCTGAAGAAATATATCTCGGTAATCTGTTATCGAGAGATAGCATATTTGTATCCTGGGTTTACAGTGTTGAAGGTGATTGTCCCGAAGAGGACATAATATTCAGAATACATGCATGGAGCAGCGATACAGAAAGCATAGCTCCCACAAGTTATGATTTCGTCATAGAATTGCCGATTTGTGCGGATTTTCCAGTTGTTGAGAATATTCGACCTCTTCCATGTGGTGGAGTTATGACATGTTCTGAAGCATTGGAGCAAATGGTTTTGTTCTATGTAACAAGCGAATACTTTCCAATTTATTATAATGATATTGAACTTACGATAAACGATGAATTAATTAAGATCGACAGTTTGCAATTCTTCCGATACGACGATAATCTAACTTACATTCCAGATGAACCATTTAAGAACGGCGATGTTATAAGTTACTGGCTCAATATTGTGACGACTACTGTGGGTTGTACTACTCAAGGTGAGCCGTGTTCGGTGGTTGTGGACATTCAGGCGCCGATATTTTTTGACCAGTATCCATCTGAGAATTCTAATCTCAATGAAAAACCGGATGAATTTACTGCAGCATTAATGGACTCGATTGCTGGTGTTAAATGGTCGAGCCTCGACGGTACAACAGCTCGAGTTTCGTCATTAGCAGATACGATGGATATACCTGTAACTTATCAGGATGGCATTGTGACTGTAAATTTATCGGATATAATACTCATCGGACCAGTTGAAATATGCTTTGCAGGTATCGAGGATGACCCGTCGATAGATTACTGTACTCCGAATGTCTTGGACACGTGTTTCCACTTCTCGGTTCGATCGAGAACTGTAGCGGAGCAAGTTTATCCGGATTCGGGAATCTATACTGCCTGCACCGAGGGAGTGCTTAAGATGCTTCTCTATCATAGGTATAACATGGACAATGCAAAAATCGAATTAGAAATCAACGACGATGTAATCTTAGGCTCAGATCCGAGGATGAGTATTATCGCAGGTGAAATGATCGTGAGCACGGACGATACGACGTTTATCGATACGCTCGTTTTCGCTCCAGGAGCGGGATACTGGCAGGATTCCACGTGGTATGAGATTCGACTCTCGAGAGCAGACGATATGCATGGTAGCGAACTTACAGAACCGATAGAGTGGGGATTCTGGACAGATTTTGAGGTTCCATCTGGTGAAATGATAGAGCCGCAGGATAGTTTGCCGATTTATAATGTGCTTAACGAAGTCATCGTGGAGCTTGCGGACGGGTACTCCGGAATCGATAGCTCGAGCTGAACTTTTACTGTGAACGGAACGGAGATGGACGTCGGTCGGCTTAATTGGTTAGAGGACGGGGATAAACTGCTGCTGCGATTTGAGCCGAAGATTTTCGATTATCAGTATGCCCAAGGTGATACGATAAATGTGGGCATAGAGGTATGCGATAAAACGGATCCTCTGGAATACTGCGGTGCGAATTGTGCGGTGCACGAATTTTCCTTTTTCACTGCGGAGCTTCACGAGTGCGAACGGTTTCCTAATCCGTTTACGCCGAATGGGGATGGTGTGAACGATTACGTGCAGTTCTTCTATCCCGATTTCGAGCTTAAGGCTGGTGACATTTACA
>CAZLTJ010000219.1:0-2194 GCA_964562425.1 uncultured bacterium | reverse complement strand
AATAGATATACTGCTGGTGCTGACCATTACATAGATGGACACGCTATATCTTAATTAACAGGCTTTGCGGTTGTCCGATGATACAACCGCACTCTAATAAAAGGATGTGATATAAATGGCTAAAATTATGAGAATTGTTGCAGATACACAACTGGCGATTGATGTACCGATAAGGATATTAGGGGCAAGGTTAGTGCATACAGGGGCTGCAACTGCCAATATTTACAATGAGGCTGCTGCTACTCCCGGTAGTCCAACTGCTGCTAAAAAGAAGATGGCGTTATCTACAGCAGATACTTATATATTTAAAGACGATGTAAATATGCCCCGGGATGGCATATTGTTTACCGAAGGTTGTTATATTGAATATGATGCTGGGGAAGTATTTTTGACCGTACCTGATGAGTATACAGTCTGATTAATTAAGAAAGGAGGAAAACATGAAAGTTACCTTAAACGAGATACGGGGTCTTAATGTAGGCATTAACACGATTATGATGAGGGAACTACCTCCCGAAACCGCAAATAAATTTAATCGGTTAATGGCTAAATTTGTATTAGAAATACAAGCCCAAGAAAGAATGAGAAATAAGTTAGCCGTGAAATATGCCAAGAAAGATAAAGACGGCAAACCGTTATTCAAGAAGGACAAAAAGGGTAAATATGAATATGACTTGACCAAAGACAACCGAATTAAGCTGGCTGTGGAATGGGACAAAATAGGTCAAGAAGAAATTGAAATACCCTTTGAGCCTTTAAAGGCAACGAAAGAAGTATTTGGCGAGACCATTACAGCCGATATTTTGTATCAATTAGGAATATTGATAGAAAAATAAATAAAGGAGGAAATCATGCCGACACGCATACCGATATATAAATATGATTTAGATGAATTTAAGAAGGAAATTCTAACCAAACTTGACTTGATTAAAAGCGATTTAGAATTACTGCTTAAAGATTCTAATAAGAAAAAACCAAAAAAAGTTGGTGATTAAATGCTTGCTACATTAGCCGAAATTACCACCAGTGTTAGATATCAGATTAATGAAGCTACCGAATCATTCTGGTCTGATATCGAGATAGCCACATATATCAATGAGGCGCAGGAGATTATCGCTACCGAAACCAAGTGCCTATCCAAATATTATACCCGTGTATTAGAGGCTGCCGATATCCACAATGACAGGGAAATCAGGCTATCCAGTGATTTTATTGCCCTTGATGAAGGTGGGGTCACTTATGCAGGAAAGTCGTTAGATCAGACCTCGTTAAAAGAACTTGATGAACATTACAGGGGCTGGCGGGATACCGCAGGCACGCCGACACGCTTCTATTTCAGGAGTGATTATATCGGGTTTTTCCCCAAGCCGTCAGCAGGGGATACCGTTGCCTATTATGGTATAGAGAGGGCAACCGAACTGTCAGGAACTACCGTGCCGTTATCCAGTGATTACAGGACAGTATCATTCCGCAGGTATATGCGTGATTATGCTATTGCTATGTGCTGGTATAAGAAGGGGGAAGATACCAAAGGCGACAGGGCGATGGCACGCTTCGATAGGGGGATATACCAAATCAATGCCATACTGAACGGACATAAGAATCAGGGGGCAAAGATGATTCCCGAATATAGGGCAAGGGGTAATGCCTATGGTGTTACCTATGGAGATACCGCACATTATATCGATTAAAGGTGATTAAATGACCAAAGCCGAACAATTTCTTTTAGAAATGGAAATGCAAGATTTTATTAATATAAAAAGAGATGAATTTGCAAAGAAAATTATGGAAGATTTTTATGAAGAGTTTAGAGAATATAAAGAAGAATTAGAAGATAGCTATATTGATATTTACATAAAAACTCGTTTACATCTTTTTATATAGGTGATTAAATGGCAAAACAAATATACCGCATTTTAGACGACCTCTCACCTTCAGAGGCAAAACTACGCAACCTTCCCCGTAAACCTGACGGACTTTATAATATGCACTTTAACGAATATGGCCAGTTGGAGAAGCGTGCAGGATATGATAAATATAATGATAATTCAATAGGTGCATCTCACCCAATTAAGGGTATGCACCGCTTTTATAAGCAGGACACTTATGATAAGACATTTTTAGTGGCATGGAATACCAATGTATATAAGTTTGGCAATGTACCCACAGCCACAACTTGGGATTTACAGTATCT
>CAZLTJ010000218.1:0-2199 GCA_964562425.1 uncultured bacterium | reverse complement strand
CATCTATAGTTGAAACAGGTCCAACTGCCCAACCGATCCGCAGTCCCGGCAATCCGTAAGCTTTACTCATACTACCGGTTGCTATCACCTTATTATATAAGCCATAAAAAGATTTAGTTTCATCACTGGTAATTCGCTCTGTTCCACTATATACTTCATCGGCCAAAATCCAAGCTCCGACACTATCAGCAGCCGAGACGATCACCCCCATTTCATCATCCGACAATATATAACCCGTCGGATTATTCGGATTGCAGACAGCAATTAGTTTTGTCTTAGGAGTCATTGCCCCTTTCAATTCATCAAGATCTGGCGCCCAGCCGTTTTCTTCTTTTAAGTTAAATGTTCTAATGTTCAGGTTATGATTTTTTGCAACTCCCCAGATTTGCATATAATTAGGCTGCATTATAACAATTTCATCTTCAGGTGATAATAACGTTCGAATTGTTAAATAATTGGCTTCAATTGCACCGACAGTCACCAAGATATTATCTTCCTTAGCTCCATAATAGAGAGCAGCTATGTTGTTCCGTAATTCGGGGATACCATTTGCATGAGCGTAATTCAAATCTGTATCCATTAGAGTATTGATGAAATCAGTATCGCCTGCCAAGAGTTCCCGGAGTAGAAGAGGATGAACACCGCTCTCGGATAGATTATAATCAACATTTTGTTCAAACTTGGACATTGCACGCTCTTGAACGAAAGGCTGAAAATCAGTCATAGTTTTCTCCTCATTTAGTATTTATTTGTTGACGAAATTTCACTATGGAATAACTGGAATTGTATTCGTTCAGCTATTCTTGGATCAGGCTTTCGATAGCTCTTATACGATTCTGCTATTTGGTCGTAGTTTACGGACATTTTTTTCTTGCCTAACATTATGTTATATACCAATTCACCTCAAAAATTCCATGCCTTATATGAGGAATTTCCGTGATTACATTAAACTCACTTCTTCTTTTTAATAATCCTATTTTCCAGTCCACAGGAATATAATCATATAAATTACTGTTGTCAACACAGATTATTTTTAGTTGACCAGTAAATAGTACTTCGCAGACGTTGGAAATTTATGTCGCTATAGAGTTGAGAAAATGACAAGAACTGGAGGTCACAATGATCTGATGGAAGGACTAAAAAAGGCCTCGACAACGATTTGGCGAGACCCTAATAATTAAATCCGTTTGTACTTTCTTATAATACCCTATCCCCAAATATCCTTCACCATCACCACTTGTGGTTACTCCATCATAATAAATCGAAACGATCTCATCGGCACAAGCTCTGCTAGCATCATCAGTCTGATCAGTTACTATCAGTGAACCAGGTTCACCCTGATTACTGCATGTCACGTTCAAGGCATTGAGAGCTTCCTGTGTTAGCAGCGGACTAACATTGCTCCAATCTTTACCGGGTGGGTGATATATCAAGTTATTGTTGAGCATCCAGAAAGTGGTTATATCCCCAATGTCATTTTTAATGCAGGTATTATCAAAATCAAAAACAGCAACAGGAGATGCATCTACGGAATACTTATTACCTCTGTTTCCATACTCAAGTACCATATCATTAAGCGCTTCACGGTTGTTACCGAACCATTCTAAATTTATATTCAGCAATGTAGGAGCATTACCCTCGTCGATTGAACAATCCGCAACTACAACAGCGGCAACTGTAACTGAGAGCAGCAGGTAAAAACTTTTCATAAAAGTTCTCCCGCGTCTATAGTTATCCATATGAACATGGTTCATCCCTTTATTTCCAGAATCAGTTGATGAATTCGGTCTAATCCTGATGTCAAGTAATCATGCGGCAATCCAAAACTGACACGCAGGAACTTATCCAGACCAAAGTGATCGCCTGGAACAATTAAGACGGACTTTTCTTTTATCAATCTTTCTGTCAATTCAGTTGAATTGATATCCAGATGATAACGGATAAAAGCGATTGCCGCCGCAGCCGGTGGAATTATACTGAAAATATCCCCATGATTGTCCATCCATTCCTGTAAAATTGGATATCCCTGCTTGATGTAATCCCGAGTGCGCTGAATAATACGAGGACGAACTTTCGGCGAGAGTGCCCGGGCAGCCAATTTGTTCGACAACATTGTGGCACTAATCGCAATATATTCGTGACGGGCCCAAATATCATCTATAGTTGAAACAGGTCCAACTGCCCAACCGATCCGCAGTC
>CAZLTJ010000217.1:0-2226 GCA_964562425.1 uncultured bacterium | reverse complement strand
AATATATCCTCCGTCAGAGGTCGGAGCAACAGAATTGCCCTCATCATTATCTGCTCCCCCCTCAGTCAGAAGGAATTGGGTTTGCGCCGGGCATAACCCGACAAAGAGCAGAAGCACTACTATGATTGGGACAGCATACTTTAGTATGCTGCTCTTTTTCCGGCAGACGACTGAAATCGTTTGTTCAATTGCGTTTCTCATTTCATGCCTCCATGGTTGTCGAATATCTCAACCGTTGCGCAAGGGGCTGAAGCCCCTTGTTCAAAAAGTTTCTCATTTCATACCCCCACTGTTGGCAGCGGACTGAAGTCCACTGTTTCATCTATATTATCATTAGCTTATTTTGTTACTTTGTCAATGATATTCTCGACTTTCAGTAAATCCTCATAAGTTAAATCCTCGACTCTATCGAATAACATTGCTTGTACCTTATTAAGCTTTGTTTTCATTCGCTCGTCAAGATTAATTATTTCCGGTGGTCTGTGAGTTAATTTGAGAATGTACTTAATGTGGATTTGATGCACTTTCCGAATTAAAAAGTTCTTTTAGATCCAATGTCGAAAAGAGAACCTGCGGTTAACGGTAAACCAATTTCCCAACTTTGGATGACCAATGTAGGTAACATTAGCGAGCTGTCGCAAAAAGTATGATAATATGTGAAATTATTCCTCGATATAGTCTACTATTGAAAAGTCCTCTGAATATCTTTTTTTGTCATCGGTGTCGGAAATGTTTAAACTCAAAAGTTAATACAACTACAATAGTATTATTCCGGGAACGAAATTTGAGAGAAATGAATAGATTCTCATATCCGATATGTTCAGGTCATCAAACATATAAAACTTAACAGCAGAAAACGATTATAAAATTACTTTCTGAGGGTTCATTAGCCCTCGAGGATCTAATGCATTTTTTATCAAGGCAATACTACTCACAAAATTATCCTGATAGAACATCCTTAGATATTTCCGCTTGATAAATCCAATACCATGCTCCCCGGTTATTGTTCCACCAAGCTCGACTGCTAATCCAAGCATTTTTGGAACGATAATCTCTTTTGCATTTTCCCATTCGCTGTCACTCATATCGTCTCTTAGAAGGTCAACATGCACATTGCCATCTCCTATATGACCAAATCCCAAAATAGTGGCATTGTAGCTTTCGCCTATTTTTTTCATTCCAACCATAAGCTCAGGCACTTTCGTGGGTGGAACTGCAACATCCTCAGCCATTATCGAGGGTGAACGATGTCGTAAGGCATCCCTTATGTTTCTTCTGACTCTCCAAAGCCTTTCCGATTCCTGTCGAGTAACAGCCACTAATACATCGATAGCACCCTTATTCAAAAGGTGTTCGCCAACGACTTCCATAGCATTATCCGTTTGCTCTTCGCTGAAACCCTCAATGGAAACAATGGTCTGGACAGCTGCAGTATGGAACGGCAATTCCTCCTCGAGGATTACCTCCACGAACGGAACTATCTCACCCTCCATGAATTCCATCGCAGCAGGATGAATCCCGGTTTCCGGGAGAATTGTTAGGAGTGCATCGACTCCTTGCTTAAATGATTCGAAACCAGCCAGTAAATCTACGCTGAAGGCTGGTTTTGCAACCAACCGCAAAGTTAATTCGGTCAAAATGCCAAGTGTTCCTTCGCTGCCAACTAACAACGAAGATAAATTATATCCCGCAACATCTTTAATCATCCTTCCACCCAAACTTATCAGATTACCCGGTGGCAAAATCGCTTTAATTCCTTGGACGAATTTTCCAGTGGTGCCATATTTATAAGCACGCATTCCACCGGCACAGGTAGCGACATTCCCGCCAATAGAGCATGAATCGACGCTTGCTGGATCGGGAGGATAATATAAATCCATTTTTTCTACTTCGCCTCGAAGGGTTCCTGTTATAAGTCCCGGTTGGACAATGGCAACCATATTCCCTTTGTCTATATCGATTATTTTATTGATCCTTTCCATAGACAAAACAAGCCCACCGACAACCGGCACAGAACCACCTGCAACGCCGGTACCAGCACCTCGAGGAGTTATTGGTATATTGTACTCATAGCATAGTTTTACAATTTTCTCAACCTGCTCTTTGTTCTCAGGTTTAACAACAATATCGGGATATGCTTGAAGATCCGGAGTTTCGTCGTGGCTATACGGTTCAAGACTCTCTGTATCAAGAAGCACGTTATCGCTATCGATAACTGCCGAAAGC
>CAZLTJ010000216.1:0-2268 GCA_964562425.1 uncultured bacterium | reverse complement strand
AAGCTACAATATTATCGGACGTTACGGTTTTGGGGTGGTGGAAGTGCTTATGTGGTATGGGAGGGAGGTGGTTGGATATTTTGGTACCCACAACTCAGTTTGCGAGTAAGGCGCGGGGATCTTCGCTGCGCTTCGAGGCGGTTTATGTTAGCCTTTGGGCTCCTAAGGGACAGGCCCCTTAAGGGGCAAGCTAACATAGGCGTATTATAAAATATATTCAAACATAAGTCGAAATAAAACGGAATGTCATAGTTTATGGTAGGAAAATATTTTTATTTTTTACTTACAATTCTCTAATACATCTGTTATTTTGTAATTAATTGCATAGTTAATGACAGTATGATTTGGAGTGGACCAATGGATATTATTGAAATATTCGAGCTTTTTCCGGACCAAACGGCTTGTTTGAGCTTACTTGAAAAGATTCGTTGGCAAGGCAAACCGAAATGTCCATATTGTCAATCTGAGAAATACACACAACTAAAAAAAGAGTGTCGCTACCATTGCAATAAATGCAATACAAGCTTTAGCGTAACAGTCGGCACGATATTCCATAGAACCCATTTGCCCCTGCAAAAATGGTTACTGGCTATTTCTCTGATACTTAATGCTAAAAAAGGAATGTCTGCGCGTCAGATTGCTCGACATTTAAAAGTCAACAGAAATACTGCGTGGCGCATCTCTATGAAGATTAGAGAGGCAATGTACGAACCGGTCCAAAGGAATTTCTTGCAAGGCATTGTCGAAATGGATGAAACTTACGTTGGATCAAGGCGGCCACGCAAAACACAGAAACAACGCATGGCCGGTAAAAACTTTAAGAGAGGTTTAGGCACAAAAAAAAACACCAGTTGTAGGAATAGCAGAACGATATGGTAAAGTCAGGGCAAAAGTTGTCAATCAACATCAAATTACTTACAAGAAACTGTCTCAATTAGTAAGAGATACTGTAGATTTAGAAAAATCTGTATTAGTAACGGACCAAGCAAAATTTTACAGACGTATGAACAGATTATTACCTCATAAAACCGTTAATAATAGTATCGAATATGCTCATGGTTGGATACATACCAATTGCATAGAATCTTTTTGGGCATTATTAAAACGTGGTATTGTTGGTCAATTCCATAAAGTCAGCACAAAACACCTACCTAAATATATCAATGAATTTGCCTATAGGTTCAATAATCGTAATAACAAGGATGTATTTACACTAACACTTACTTACTAAAGGATTAGGAGCTACATAAAATGTTAAAATTATTAAGGTTCGGATACCTTAAAATCTTAGAGAACGAAATCCCTGTCGCCGTATTAGAAGGCGAAAAAAGGGTAATGGTCCAAAGAGAAGTAGTCGGTTTGTTGACAGGAAATAAAAAAGGTGGACTTAGCAGGTACTTAAAGCCCGAAAACCTACAACCTTTTTTGCCTGAAAAATTTAAGCATGTACCATTGGACCAAGCTGTTCTGAAATTTAAGTTTGGCAATGTAACAGCACAAGCGTTTGAAGCTGAGGACATAATTAGTATTTGTGATATGTACTTAAAGGCGCAGGATGCTAGAGCTTTAATAGGCCAACAAAAAAAATTAGCGCAGACTGCCGAAATTCTAAAACGCACTTTTGCTAAGGTTGGCCTTGTTGCTTTAATTGATGAAGCTACAGGGTATCAAATCGACAGAGATAAAGATGCGCTTCGTTTATTGGTCCAACAGTACATAATTGAAGAAGCAAGGGAATGGACCAAAGAATTTTATGACCCATTTTTTCATGAATTGGATAGAATTTACGGAAATCAGAGAACCATATCAAGAAGCCGTCCGAAATACTATGCAAGATTCATCAATAAGTATGTTTATGAGCCGATAGAACATGGGCTTGTGCTTGACGAGTTAAATCGGCTAAATCCCTTAGACAGAAAAGGGTACAGGAAAAAACGCTTGCATCAGTTTTTAAGTGAAAAGTTAGGATTGCGCGTTTTGCGAGACCGAATAGCAAAAGTTACTGCTATTATGCAAATCAGTCCCAATATGAGAAGATATAAAGAATCTTACGAAAGAATGGAATCTAAGCAAATGTGGTTTAATTTTCCTGAAGATTGATTGGCCTAAGAAAGTTTTAAATTATGTCGCCTGCGGGGTTTATTTGATTTTGAAATTGGCTTGGCATCAACTCTATTTCTCGTGCTACTTTTTCCAATATAAGCTGAGCAATAAGCATGCCTGGTGTAAGTAAAAATGCAACAGGAATGAGATTTATCATTTCTAATG
>CAZLTJ010000215.1:0-2313 GCA_964562425.1 uncultured bacterium | reverse complement strand
ATCCAGAAATTACCTTCACCAAAGTCCGTAATAAGAACAATGGGCATATTAACAGTTGCATCATCATTTTCGCAGGATGATAGAAGAAATATTAATGGAATGATGAGAAAGAGAATTCTCAAGCGATTCATAATAACTCCTATCCATTTCACAGTTTAATTTAGAATAATCTAAAAAAACAAAATAAGTAATCAATTTAAATTTATAATTTGAATAGAATTATGACCAAGAAAGTTTATATCCATTATATCGATTTAAATGCATATACTTTGTAAAGCATAATTACATTTTTTACAAATATATAATAAAAAGCTCGAAAATCTATTATTGGAGATTATTTTTATAAAAACAAGAATGGGAGCGAGAAATGAAAATTATTAATCCATCTTTCAAAATATTGACTGAAATCAATCGTGAAGAAATTCTCAAACATATCGAACATGCTGGAAGAATTGCTTATAAAAGCGAGGATAAAATTACCGGAAATTCTTCCAAAAAGTTTGTAAAAATGCTTATTGAAAAAGGTCATCTATCTGTTATAGAGCATATGAGCGTGTCAGTCCTACTTATTTGCGATAGGGGAGTTACTCATGAAATCGTTAGACATAGAATCGCAAGCTATACTCAGGAATCCACTCGATACTGTAATTACTCAAAGGGAAAATTTGGTGGTGAGATAACAGTGATAAAACCATTCTTTTGGGATACGAATACTGAAAAATTTGCAATTTGGCTTGTGGCTATGAAATCTGCTGAAAATACTTATATGCAACTAATCGAGAAAGATGCGACTCCGCAAGAAGCACGTTCTGTTTTGCCTAATTCTCTTAAGACTGAAATCGTAATTACAATGAACCTAAGAGAATGGAGGCATTTTTTCAAACTGAGAACAGCTATCGATGCACATCCACAGATGCGGGAGATAGTTATCCCACTCCTTAAAGAATTTAGGAAACGAATTCCTATTGTTTTTGATGATATAAATACAGATTAACTTTCCAAAAATCGCACCCAGCAGGATTTGAACCTGCTACCTACGGCTCCGGAGGCCGTCGCTCTATCCTAATGAGCTATGGGTGCATTTGCTATTCTCTAAAGAATTATTACTCAAAGTTAATTCACATAATTTAGTCAATAAATTAAAATATTGACAAGTTTAATTAATGACCAAGAATGATTAAACTTCCAATTCTTTGATAGTGTATAAATATCTTTTAATCTTTTTTGTTGAGGTTTTTTGGAATTCCTCCTGTTGTATTTTGAAGCCTTTAATTCTCTTATAGTGTGCAATTTTACCATTAATGTTCTCGATGATATCCTTCACTGTATTTTCAAGCATTTCTTCAGTCCAGTCTTCATATCTCGTATCTAATTGGTCATAGTTTGGAACAATAATTGCAAATGGTTCCTCACCTTTTAATGTCTTTTTACCAACTACAAGGGATTCCAAAATTATTGGATGTTGGTTGAGTTTCTCCTCTATTTCCTCAGGATAAACGTTCTTTCCACCACTTGTAACGATTAGACTTTTCTTCCGACCTGTGATGAAAATGTAACCATCTTTATCGATATAACCAAGATCCCCAGTTTTAAACCATCCATCTTCGGTGAATGATTCGATTGTAGCACGTTCATTTTTATAGTATCCTTTGAAAACAATTGAACCTTTTACTTGAATTTCTCCTATTCCTTCAGATTTAAGTTCACCAATTCGAGCTTGAATTCCAGGAATTGATGGTCCCACAGATGCTGGTTTAATTTTTCCGATAGGATTTGCAGAGATGACCGGAGATGTCTCAGTTAAGCCATAACCCTGAAGAAAGGTAATCCCAAAAGTGTTAAAAAACTTTACGAATTCCGGTCCTATAGCTGCACCACCGGAAACCATAATCCACATATTTCCAAATCCAGCCTTCTTTCGGAAAGGTTTCATGATGCTGCTTCCTGAGCAAGTAAGAAATATGTCACAAAATTTTGTTAAGTTAAACGCAAATCCAAAAATAGTTTTTACAATTCCTCCTTTTGATTTAACTCCTTTTCTAATACCATTATAGAATTTTTCAAAAAGAATTGGAACTCCGACCATTATAGTTGCACCACCGGCTTTGATATCCTCGAGAATTTCCTTTGCTCGTAATGCTCTCGCATAGATAATTCCACATCCTATTGATAAAGGGCAAAGAAAACCTGTTGTAGCTTCAAATGAATGGTGTATTGGCAGAATGGATAGAAAAATTTCATGTTCGCTGATTGGAACTACACGTGTGAATGCATCGATATCGGAAATGATATTTTTATGAGTTAACATAACAC
>CAZLTJ010000214.1:0-2319 GCA_964562425.1 uncultured bacterium | reverse complement strand
GTACAAAATATCTTTAATATTAAATACCTTAACACGTTTAGCGGTTATAGAGATTCTCTCCGCTTCCCATGGTCACCCAAACCGGGAAATGATGAATTTGGTGACTATGATAAATATTGGATAAATACATTTAATGGAGGAGACGATTGGAATAAATGGCGGCTTCCCAAAAGAAATATATACTTAGGTATAAGATATCAGTTCTAAGGGAAATATAATCCTTAGATTACAAATCAGGCTCTCTAATAAGAATAGCCGGGGAATTGTCTTTAAATGAATATCACTCTTAAATATAAACAATTACTTTCGGAGGGATAACAATATGAAGTATTTAAATAAATTTCTTTTAATAATAGTAATAGGTTTTGCGTTCACATTTTTATCAAGTTCTAAAACCTATTCACAGTTAATACAGGTTGGCCATGATCTTGGTAAATTGCAGACATTGAGGCAGGACAATTTTGGAAATTCTTCGGGAGAACATTATTATCCCGGAGGTTCATATAAGAATAGGGCTGGTATGTCTGAAAGGATATTTATTGTTCCGGAGAGTATAATAGGCACTGAAGGCGGCACTCCAACTGTTAATGTCGTTTGGCAAGGAGCCTCAAGGCTCACTGAAGAATTTATGTTGTACAGGAGGCATCCCCTGCCTTCAATTATTGTCGACGGGATTCAACTTTCGCCACCTTTTTTAGGAGAAGTCGACGATAAAATTGATTCAGACAGTTATTGGACAATGAGAATGAAAATCTGGGGAAATATAGCAGGCTATCTTGGAATGAAATCTCGTGCATACGTAAATGAAAACCATGACGACTATGTACTGTATGAATCAAGCTATGAAATGGGTCTTGACCTGGAGGACGGTGATGGTGTGGATGATATGCCTGAACAAACACTTAATGTAATGTTTGCTCATTATTTTATGAATTCAATGAACGTGAGAGGTCTCGCTGCTTACGGCTTGGAAGGAGCAAATAAAGGACGCCGTAATCAAAACTGGCATCATGCCGAGTATTTCCCGGTAACTCTTGCAACAGGTGCTCCAAGAGATAACCTTTGTATAAGTTTAAACTATGGTGCTGACATTGTTTCAATTAAGAAACCCGGCGGTTGGAGTGCAGGAGGTTCCGGAGGTACGCTTGACGAATCCGGTGCTCCATGGGGTCCTGAGACCGGTGCATTAACAATAAACAATTGTGAATTAATTGCACCTATGTATGCCGGTACTGCAACCCTGCATTGTGATAAATCTGTCAATGACCAATCGGATGATACAAATATGCCGATAGCAACCGGTAAAGCAAAACCATGGGGTTTCTTGGATAATTACAAAGGGAGTGGTATATATAATTGGATGACCACAGCATGGGATATCCGGGAAGACGAAATGGGGTATCCGGACCCTTGGGGATTTAAGCATATTTTTGTATTGCAAGGACAGAACTGGGGTCCGTATACAATGAATAACGGTGAAAGCTTTAAAACCGTCTATGTAAGTGCTTATGGAAGTGTAAGTAATGATCTCGCCCGTGAAAAAGGGCTTGAATTTATGAAATGGTATAGAGACGGCGAGGGAACGTTTGATACTGATGAAAAGAATGCTTTTATTGCACAAAGCCAGGATTCGTTAGTGCTGAATATTAACAGGGCTTATTGGAATTATTATAATAAGAATTATGATATACCGGATCCGCTCGGAGCTCCTGATATTGCTGTAGAGCCATTTGGAGGCAAAATAAAAGTCACATACGGTTATCCAAGTTCTGATATGTTTGATGATCCCGATACAGGAATTGATGATTTTAAAGAATGGCGGCTTTACAGAAAAAGGGGAAATAGGCTTGTAAATCATGCTTCTGATAACGGATATCTTAAATACGAGTTAGTCCATACGGCTAATAAAGATGAAACGGAGTGGATAGATCCAGATGTTATCTTGGGAACGTCTTATTATTATTGTGTAACTGCCTTTGATGATGGAAGCCAGAATACAGGAGGTTTGTTTCCGGGACAGGAACTTGAAAGTTCATTTTACACCAACAGAACAATTAAAGATGTACTTCCTGTCCCACCAGGATTAAATATATCCGATGATGTTTTAATAGTTCCAAACCCATACAGCATCTCTACCGGTATTAATAATGCGATGAATTATACAGGTCATCAGAATGACATACATTTTGTGAATCTGCCGGCATACTGTACACTTAAGATTTATACGGCAACAGGTGACCTTATTAAGACTATTGAACATACAACCGGTTCCGGAGAAGAAAACTGGAGAGACATGAGAACTGAATCAAACCAGGCACC
>CAZLTJ010000213.1:0-2370 GCA_964562425.1 uncultured bacterium | reverse complement strand
CTTGATTACTGTAGATGCTATCCGATAGGGAATCTTATGTCTCATGATCAATCGGGCTTGTTGAGCTGGCTCTTTTGTTTTAACAATTAGTTTTAGGGCATAGAGTTTAGAATCTCTTGGAGGTTCATCATTAAACAAGATAGCCTGGGCCCTGTCTGAAGGAGCAATCCTCAGAATCGCATAGAGCCGTTTCAAATGATTCCGAGCAGCAAGAATCACTGAATCCAGTTTATTGTCATCAGCTTCTCGCTCACGGAGATATCGAGTAATTTCAGTTCGCATGGATCTGGGAACATTAACAAATAATCCATGTTTATCAGCTCTATAAGTTTTCCCTTCTTTCGCTAATTGTTCTTTTCGCTTTTCCGAAATATACGTCTTCCATCCCTTGATGAAATCCACCACTCTCCGTACCTCATACGGTGGGAGTTTACGAAGTAACGCTAGACCAATATCCCGGTGCCCTTCGAAATCGCTCAGAGCAAGATCGATGATGAACATTTCCTTATGGTCCCTGATTTCCCCTTTATCCCAATACCAACTCGCCAGTTGTTGATAGAGCAGGGGATCTTGCTTTCGCGTTTCGTCGTGGATGGGATAAAGCTTGTCTAGGTCCCGATGGGGCGAGGTTAGAAGGTTATTGAATAAAGAAACACGCGAGTCTTGTTCGACTGTCGCCATGGTTTTACTCCTTTAAAGAAGTTTTTTTATTTTAATTTGATAGTCTCAAATTATCGAAAGGAAATAGCAATTACTCTTCTAACACTATCAGCTCTAATTCCTTGGGCGGATTATCGAACATCAAGTGTAGCCACCAATTCCGGTTGTATGCCCGCAGGCGATTGAGATTAAGGTTATACCAAATTACTCTATTCCGTAGTTCCTTGAGCCGATCGCTCCAATTGGTGGATTGCTTTAAGTTCTCAACTGAAATTTGAAAGGCTGGATTCGTATTGAGCTGAATCACAGCTTCTCCCGTTTGCTTAGAAGTAACTTCAAATGCTTGTTTGTTTGCCTGCTGGAAGGATTCAAGATCCGCGATGCGCGCAACGGAATTGAAGTAGGCACCAATAGATATCATGGATATTGCAATCCAGAATGTAATGCCTACTATCCCTAAGCCAAACGAGACATCCTCGAAATTCACCACGACTAGAAAAATCCCCAAAATACCCACAATAAGTCCGATAACTGGAAACATAATTTACCTCCTTCATCTTTCTAGTATTATTGGTTTTAATTCTTTAGGTGGATCGGCAAATAATAGAAATAGCCATCCACTTTCGTTGAATCGCTGCAATCGTTTGAGTTCTCGATTATACCAGATAGTTTTATCCCGCAATTCCCTAATTCGCTCGCTCCAGTTAGTAGATTGTTTTAGATTCTCGACTGAAATTTGTAACATACTTTCTTGTTCCAATCTAATGACTGCTTGCTTGGTTTGCTCAACAACCACGGAATAATTTTGCCTATTTGATTCGTAGAACGCTTCCAGATCAGCTATTTGCGTATAAGAGCTGAAGTAATCGATAGGCCAAGTTAAAACGCAGATTCCGAATATTATTGTCAGAATCAATCCAGGAATTCCCCAGCCACCGAATACTGCATCGCGATTTTTGGTTTTCTGTCCAACGATGATTAAAGCTACACCCAGAAAGAACAGTATGAAATAAATCACTGGTAACATTTCTACCTCCTTTTTAAATTAAACAAGCCCGCACAAGTCGAAGAAACATCTTCACAAAATTTTCTTTTACAGAGAAAGTGTGTAAGTTTCTAGAATCGAGTGCGGGCTCATGTAATCTTTTGCTTGGTTAGATGCACAAACTTTATAGCATATACAGTCAACACTGTATAGCAGTAGGCTCATAGCAAATTAACCGAGCGAAAATTGCAAAGCCTTGCGAAGTCTCAAGAACTGGAAAAACTTTAGACGAGAGCATTTTCATGCTCTCATTGCTCTTACCGATGAGCAATGCCCCCATTCGGCGGGGGCATCAGGATTCGAACCTGAAATGAAGTTTGTAAGTTCTATGATGTGGGCGCAAGGCGATTAAGATCTTCAAAATCAGATTTGGTTCTAAACCATCGAATCCAAGATTTTATTCTACAAAGATCAAAGATAATACGACGAGATCTACCGTAGGTAAATATCCAAGTTGCAAATTGAATTAACATACGCTTCTTCTTTAGATTTGCAACGCCAATGAATATAAAGAAATATTCGAGTGCACAAATAACTACAAATATATTTAGACATTCGAAACGGATTTCTTCTCTCGTAATACTGAACCAGAAGATTTTGTTCGGTTTCATTTTATTTTTGGACCGGTGAACCCGTTGGTATAGTTCGATGAACAACTAATTTGG
>CAZLTJ010000212.1:0-2390 GCA_964562425.1 uncultured bacterium | reverse complement strand
CTTTTAAACTCTCTAAAGCTTTACACACTGAGAAAGCTCAATATTGCAAATACTAATATAAAAGTAAACTATACAAATTTATATTGGAAATTAGAAGAATTACGCTAGTAATAAAACCTTAAAGAACTCGAAGAGTTCCCAATTTAATACTTTTACAGCGGAAATACTTGTATGAAACTACAGACAGTTTTAAAATAAAAAACATACTCTATTAAAAATGTTCTTCTATTATATTGTGTTTTCATGAAATTCTCGAATATTCTATGAATAATGAGTTAACAAGTTGAACCAGACCTTTTCTCAGGGCTCGGGAGACCAGATTAGTTCATCAATTTTCGATTTAAACCTATTGATTTCCTTGCAGTACTCCTCAGTATTCTTCTTCAATAACTTTTTACTTTTGGCTCCAGTTGCGCTTGTAAGATCAGCTTTAGTCCTCTCCAGTTTTTTATTCCAGTTCTGAATTAATTCAAGGTAATATCCTGATTGTAATTTGAAAGCAATGAAATTTTCAGTTGTGAATTGCCCGGTTACGTCATCAATAATCGGAAAATTGGGATTTAGATTAACTTTGAAAAACATTGGAATATTAGGGCTCTCTGCATGCGAAGGACCTTCCAGTCCGTCCTGCCAGAAAAGGAAGATTAACTCGTCGAAGAACATGTCCATTCCACCACATCCTGGAACTTCAAGTGGAAAAATTTTACCGTTCCTTTCAATAAAAACTATTACAATATTTCCACAGTTACCTCCGCTAGGTGTCTCAAGGATGACTATATCCTTATATATGCCGTGATCATTAACTTTTCGGACGAGGAAAGAAGTATATCGTGGCGAAAAGAATGCATCTTTTGAATATGTCCCAAAAGGTGTTTCAAGATAAAAATCCCAGGAAAATTCGTCATCCTTTGGATCGAATTTTACCATTATCGAATCAGGTATCATATCACCGTTCATATCGACAACAAAAACTGACTCTGTGGTTTTTCGAATCTCCTGTTGTCCAGATAAAAAAGATGCTAAGAGGAAACTTACGAAAATAATAATTCTTAATTTCATAATCCTTCCTATCGTTTAAGATTTTAGTTAAATTTAATTTGACGATAGAGCTAAGAAAAGTAAATAATAAATTTTTACATCAAATCTAATGGATCTATATCAATTTTTATTTTAACATTTTTAAATTCGGTTTGCGGCACACTGTGCAGAAATGGAAGAAGCAGCTTAATATTCAAAGATTTAATCAACATATGCCAACGATACATATCTCTAAGCTTTGCCAACGGAGGTTTTGTCGGTGAAAGAAGTATTACACCATCTATTTTTCGCATAATCAATTCATCGTGAATAACTCTAAGTGCTTTTTCTGCAAGATTTGAATCTTTACTTTGTGTTAATATTCGAACCAGATGTGATGCCGGTGGATATTGAAGTCTTTGTCGTTCAATAATTATCGAATCATAAAAAGTTTTAAAATCATGATTAACTGCACATTTTATCGTCAGCGATTCCGGATGCCTTGTTTGTATAATAACGAGTCCTGGTTTTTCTCCTCTTCCAGCTCTTCCAGCAACTTGCGAAAGAAGTTGAAATGTCCTCTCGGAGGACCTAACATCCGGAACTCCCAACCCAATATCCGCATCAACAACAGCTACCAATGTTACATTTGGAAAATCATGACCCTTAGCCACCATTTGAGTACCGACAATTACCGCACCTTCCTTCGCCGCAAATCCCTCCAGCAGCTTTCTTAAAGCTCCTTTTTGGCTTATTGCATCAGAATCTATCCTAAAAATTCTCTCCGAATCCACAAATTTATAAAGTTCCAACTCAATCTTCTGTGTGCCTTTACCTCTATGTTTAAAGTTCTCTGCATTGCAACTTGGGCAGTTTTCCGGTGCGGGTGTTCGATAATCGCACCAGTGACATTTAAGTTCGTCTCCCACACGATGATACGTTAGAGTTAACTCACAGTGAGGACATCGAGGAACATAACCGCATTCATCACACTCCAAACTCGTAGAAAATCCTCTTCTATTAAGCAAAAAAATTGTTTGCTCGCCTGCTTCCACTCTTTTTTTTGTTTCATCAACAACAACACGACTGAGAATTCTCTCATCTTTGCGAAGTTTTCTAATGTCGACAATGTGAACTTTTGGAAGTTTTGCTCCCGGTACTCTCTCAGGCATCTCAATAAGATGATATTTCCCTATTTTTGTGTTATAGTAACTTTCGATGCTTGGTGTAGCAGAACCCAATATAACCAATGCGTTTTCTATCCTACCACGAATTATCGCCAAATCACGCGCATTATAATATGGGATTCTCGCTTGTTTGTACGACGAGTCTTGTTCCTCGTCGACCACGATAAGACCAGTATCTGTTATGGG
>CAZLTJ010000211.1:0-2401 GCA_964562425.1 uncultured bacterium | reverse complement strand
CATTTATTCATTGCGTGGTAAGCTATGGGAGTTGCAATAACAAATGCAATGGCTACCCATTTCAAAAAATCTCTGTTTAATAAGGCCATAACTTCTTTTATTTTAGCCCCATTGACTTTTCGAATGCCAATTTCTTTTGTGCGCAATTCCGATGTAAATGCAATCAATCCGAGCAAACCTAATACTGTCAGGAAAATTGCGAAACCTGAAAAGGTGCTGATAATTTTGGCCAGTTCCTGTTCTGACTCATAGTTACTGTAATAGGTTTCTTTTACATCCAGATACTCAAAAGGATTCTCAGGGAACATGTTGTTCCAGGTTGCATTTATAAAGGCCAAAGCAGCATCTTCTCTATCTTCTTCTATTCGGAAACTGAGGTAGCATGGAAAATTATTATGTGCTCCAAATCTGAATATCATCGGATTTGTGGTTTCCTTCAGACTGGTTTCCGTAATATCTTTTAAAACACCGATTACTGGTTGCTTATCTTTTTCGTGGCTAATTCTAAGAAATTTACCTTCGATATCTGTCCAGCCAAATTTTCGCATGGCAGTTTCGCTGATAACAATTGCCTGTCGGTCGGTGCTGTATTTTTCCGAAAAGAAACGCCCATGAAGAAGGTCAATTTTGAAGAAGTCTGCATAGTTTTCATCAACAGCGGTAGAAACGACCAGGCATTCATCAATTAAGGCATCGTCCGGATGAACAGTAAAACTATTCTGGAAATAGTATCCCGGTATATTCTCGGTAACGGAACCGTTGTTAAATCCATATTCGATACTGTGTCTTTCCAATTCAGCTTTGAAAACTTTTACTTTATCGTACCTCAGATCGTTATCATCTTCAATACTTCCAACATTTATTGAGGTTAGCTGATTAAAATCGAAGCCTAAATCAGCATTTTTCATATCGGTAATTTGCTTGAAAACAAATAGCTGTGAGATAATAAGAACAATAATTAATGCAAATTGAAAAACAACAAAACTACCTCGCAAGCTACTTGTGTTTTTTAGTTTAAGGCCTTTGTTTTTGAGGGTGTAAATGGGTTGAACTTTAGCAAATATGACCCCTGGAATAATTCCTGAAATTAAGGACAGTAGTATGCAGATTGCTGCTAATCCTAACCACACAGTTGGATTTGTGGATTGAGATAATACCTCTCGATTAACGAAGGATTCAAAAATAGGGGCACAAATAGAGCACAAAGGAATAGCAATTAGAAGTGAAATAAAAATCGTTATAGATGAGAGACTCAAGTGTTGCTTAATAATTTGGATATGTGTTGCTCCGGAAATTTTGCGGATTCCTGCATCAATGTTTCTTTTTTTAGCCTGGGCGGTTGAGAGACTGATAAAGTTAACGCATGCTACCATTAAGGTCAGAAAAGCAATCATACCCAGAACTAAAAGATATCTGGGAGACACAGGACTAATCAGATAACCACGTAGCGAAGTATCAAAATGTAATCCTTTGAATGGAATGGCAAAAAAAGTACTGCGTCCTTTTAGAAAACCAGGGTAATACTTATCAGGAATTTGTTTTAAATGTGTCTCAAATTCGGCAACAGAGAAATCATCGTTCAAAATCACAAAGGTGGATAAACCACCTGCCCACCAGGCTATTGGTGCCCTATCCCACATCACAGCATTTATTTTCTCTGAAAAAAGGATGTCAAAATTAAAATTAGAATTCTCTGGCAAATCGGAAAATATACCACTGATAGTAAAGGGAAAACCTTCCAAATCCAGAACTTTTCCTACCGGATTTTCACTACCAAATATCTTTTGAGCAGTATTTTCTGAGATAACTATCTTATCCGGGGCATCCAGTACATTGTCCTTCTTCCCTAAAATAAGCTCGAAATCAAATATTGAAAACACATCTGAACTTACAGCAGCACCTGAAAACCCGGAGTAGGAGAGGTTATTATAGGTACACTCTGCTTCGGTGCCCGGCATGGAATTAAACCCGGCAACATATTTTACCTCTGGAAAATCGTTCTTTAGAGTCTGGGCAAGGGGATAGGGTGAGCCGGTGGAATAGCTACCGTCTTTCAGATCGTGCTGCCCAACACATAATATCTTTTCCGTGTTTTTATGAAAACTATCGAAAGTTATTTCATAATTCAACAGCATTACAATAAGTATGGTAAGTGTTAGTCCAAGTACCAACCCTATTATATTAAGTAGAGTATACTTTCCTGAAGCTATTAAATTGCGTAGGGTAATTCGTAGCATAAGGTCTGATTTATGTATGGATATTTGTTTGTTTAATTTTCAAATTTCATTATGGTTTTTACTTTCACTCATATCTAAGCGCCTCTACCGGATTTCTTGTAGCCGCCCTCCAACTCTGCCAGCTTACAGTGAGCAATGCAATTCCCAAAGCCAGCAAACCTGCC
>CAZLTJ010000210.1:0-2437 GCA_964562425.1 uncultured bacterium | reverse complement strand
TGTTGAAACTCAAATCGCGTATAGTTATGATGAACTTGGAAGACTTAAGGAAGTCGTTGTAGAAAAACGCAACGGAGTGGATCTAAGCGACAATAGTCCATCGGGAGAGGAAGAGATTATTATATACGAGTATACTCCTGTTGGCTCGATAGATAAGATTATTCGCAGGGTCGACGGAACTGATATCCTTACCAGCGACTATGATTATGATGCGCTAAATCGCCTTAGAAGTCTTGTTAATAAAGATTCTTCACAGTCAACTATTAGCAGCTATGATTATGAACTATATGCAGATGGTATGCGTGCGTCGGTTGCTGAAGCTAATGGGACAATAATAGAGTGGAGCTATGACAATCTTAACCGCTTGCAGATCGAAGACTATAATGCACCAGGTGGAACTTACGATTATGAGCATAAATACAATTACGATTTAACAGGAAATAGGCTAAGATTTGATATTGACAATGTACCTGATAAGTATTACTTCTATAATGATTTAGACCAGTTAGAAAAAGAGACTTCCGATTCAGCGGGAGATACTATATTGGTCAGCTACAATTACGATGACAACGGCACATTAATCCAGTCTGATGATGGTACTGTAACCACTTATACTTACAATTTACAAAATCGACTTTCTTCAGTAACAGTTGGTTCCAATCCAACAGTAAACTACAAATACAACACTGATGGAATTAGAGTTCGAAAGTCGGTTGGCGGCTCAGAGCAGATAGATTACCTGATTGATCCGTATAATCATACTGGTTATGCGCAAGTGTTTAAGGAGTTTTCAAGTAGTGAACCTAACATGGTTTACATAATTGGTTCGGACGTATTTGCGCAGGCTGCTGACAGCAGTGATCCGCAATATTTCCTTTATGACGGTCATGGTTCAGTGCGTAACCTTGCGGATAATACTGGTGTGATTATTTCTGGCCAAACCTTTGACTATGACGCTTATGGCGATTTTCTTGGCTCACCTTCTCCGCAGACAAGCTATCTCTACGCTGGGGAGCAATACGACTCGCATCTAAGCTGGTATTATAACAGAGCAAGATATTACGAGCCGCGGATTGGAAGATTTAATAGTTCAGATAGGTTCTTCGGTAACCATCGAGATCCGCAATCGCTTCATAAATATGTGTATGCTCATTGTAATCCAATAAATACAATTGATCCAAGCGGTTATTTTACTCAGGCATTTGGATATTTAGCTGAAGCAGCTATACAGGATGTTTATGCTTCGGATCATAAGGGAGATATTGTGTTATATGGAAAATGGACAAAGCTCGGTGTTCTTGGAATATCAGATGCATTTAAGCTAAAACCTGACATTTTTAATATTACTAAGAAGAAATGGTTAGAAATTAAACCGTTATCCATTAGCGGAGTCATATCTGCAAAACCGCAATATGATAAATATTTATTTGCATTTGCACCCTTTAAATATTCTCCAGATGTTTCATGGACTCCATCCACACATTTCACGTATGCTGGAAGCGTAAATATTTTCTTTTTCAATGCTGGTGGTATGGTATTTTATACGGATTTACTCGATTTATCTGAAGATTTAATGTTATTGGCCAGTGTGCAGGCTGTAAAAAGCTTTGTTGCATCTCGTGGCGGACTTCTTATTGCACAATCGATAGTTGGTGTAGCTTCTCGTATACCTGTTCTTGTTAGTGCCAGAGTAACGATTGATACTAATAGATTACAAGGTCATAGTGGAATAGCGATTACACTAGGTTGTATGGGGGGATTTTGATGGAAAGAGTTAAAATTGAGAAGGCTTATTATAAGAATGGTAAAATTAAATCAGAGTGCTGTTTTAAAAATGGCATTCCTCATGGAAAACATAAACATTGGCATGAAAATGGTGTATTGGCTTGGCAGTGGTCTTTTAAGGAGGGTATCCCTGATGGAATTGGGAATCAGTGGGACTTAAATGGAAATTTGATTGTATCTTATGAGATAGTCGATGGTTCGGGTGTCCAAAAGATGTGGGTAGAGGCACAACAGTTTTTTGTTGAGAATACATGGCATAAGGGAAGAATGACTGGTAGAACTCGTACATATTTAAAAGATGGAACAGTAATAAGTGAAGGATATCAATTTAAGGGTAAAATGATTTCCAAAGAGCAATATTTTGATGAATGTCGAAAGGATCCAACAATGCCTCGATATGATAATAATGAGAATATGTCTAAGAATGAAGTTGTTCCTTCGAAGGAGCCCCGGACTTCTCCTATAGATAGTTCAAGCGACAAGTTTTGTAATGATATTATATCTTCCAGTAAGGCGGTAGAAGCACGAGAGTGGCTTAAAGACAGGAAATGTTATCTGGGGGAGGATATGGACGAAAAAGAAACGGCTGCACTTATCGAATCCTTTTACAAAGCTGGTGCTGTCAATATATGGATCTTTGATATAACTGAAG
>CAZLTJ010000209.1:0-2462 GCA_964562425.1 uncultured bacterium | reverse complement strand
GTCTCTTCCAGCGGCTTATCACGGCTCATGTACTCTATAACCCTTTCTGCTTCAATTTGATTTCTGATAGTTATTAATATAATGAAATAACAAGTTTGTCCATCATTTCTATTAAGATAACATTGTTTTTGATCTGATAGAATTGTCCGAATCGCCTCATATCTTAATCTTTTTTGCCCTAGTTCTTGTGTTTCAACATAACTACTTATTTCATCGCAGAAATCTAGATTATAAAGAGTTATTAATCTATTCTGCTTGTACTCCTGCCCCTCCATATCCTTTCTTCTTATCACAACATCTTCAAAACTCCCACAATATACTACATGAAGAATTTTTAATTTCTTTAAGTTTGCCCTTATTTGTACAATATTCGATCTTTCACCTACACCTAAAGGATGTAATTCGAAAGCTACCACCTCTTCAATCATATTTTTCCACAAGAGAACGTCCTCTATGTTGGGGCCAGGTAGCCCAAAATATCTGTATTTTACTCCGTATTGATCATGAATATACTTTAGGAATGGAGTATTCCAGATCTCCCTCACAATCCTTTTTGCAGGCGAAGCAGTGAAAGAGCGAGAACTCAACTCTGCTCCTCTAGGAAATCTTTTAACTCATTTATCATTTCACTGTATTCTTCGTCACTAAAAGTAACTTTTAGGTAGTTCTCATCCAACAACTTCAGAAACCCAGTCATTTCTTCTGACATTTGTATCCCATATATTCCCAACAAATCTAGCATGTCTTTAGGTATATCTTTTTCCCTTTCCTTTTCTGATTCTGTTTCTGGAGCAGCTTCTCTTTGAATTGATTTTACTACCCGTTGTTCCATCTTTTTTTGGTCTTTCTGTCTTTCGATTAGTGCCGATTTTACAAAATCTTGACATTCCTTCAGCAAAGTAGCTGCTTCTTCGTAATCCCTTGCTTCTATATTTTTTAGAGTCTTCGCATGAATTGATAGTTGTAATGCAACAGAATAGAGCAAGTTATTTCGAGCTAACAACTTTTCCTTGTCACGCCTAATAGATGGAAGTTCCTTGTTTATCACTCTTAAAACTATTAAAATATCTGCTAGAACCTCACGAGCCTTATCTTCCTCCTGTATTCGATTAGCCCAATCAGATAGCTCCCTAATAAATTTGGGTAATGCTCTTATAAAAGCTTGCCTTGTTGAATTATGTTCCAAGTCGCTTCTGGCGGCATTTGGCATAAGTTCCTCGTTTTGAATAATAACCTCTCCAGTTATACGTCGATGAAATACGGGGCGAGCAAAATAAGGCTCCAAATAATTACGGTCGGAAATTGAGAAACCAAACTTTTTTATTAGTAATCCTCTAAGTGTGGTGTTCTTTAGAACTCGCCTTGCATCGTTTACACAAACCCAGGCAAATCCGTAATGTTTTCCCCCATCGGATATCTCAAAAAACGCTGGAGGGTGTTTCCCGCCATGTTCAAACATTTCATTGTAATACGGCCGTGTGATTTCTTTACGAATATTACCAATCTGTAATGTAACTGGAACTATCTTATAATCGGCTTCTTTAAACTTTTCCTTAATCACTGATGCGTACTTGAAATCTTCCCGAAACGGTAGCGGTACAACATCTCTAAGATAGCCTACCACCTCATCCCAGTTGTTTAGCTCATCATACACCTCATCCAAAAGATCGCTCATAATAGCTCTTGTTCCGGACCGGGTAAGCGTATTTTCCTTGTCAACATCAACATATACTATATTCTCCAATAAGTTTTCTAAGTATACATTAGTAGGTATATTGTGCTTTTTCCGCTCTTGATCTTTGGCTAATTCTATTCTGGCACTCCTAAAATCAATATGGATTAAATTACAATTTGTGTCAGATTCAGACCTAGTATATATATCTATACAGTCGCATAAGTTATACGCACTATATATGCCTATCCCTCTAAATCCAACGTCTTCTTTGGGATTTTTTTCAGAGATTCCTAATTTTATCGCGGTTTTTGCTTCCTCAAAGCTCATCCCTAAGCCATCATCGTCAACCATAATTGTGTCAGGATCTATTACTAATTCAATTTGCTTACACTTTGCATCAATAGAATTCTGTATATATTCACGCAAAGCATCCAGCTTGTTTCTATACAGTCCTGTCGTAAGTATTGGCAGTATTTCACCGCCTATATCTTTTTTTGAAAACTTTACCCTATCAGGCATTTCTTACATTCCTCTATCTCAAAGAACAATGCAACAAACTGCTTTTAATCACATTTATTTGATACTTTAATCACACATAATAGTATTGTCAATATTCAGGTATCTACATTCTGAGCAGACCATATCTTTTAATTAAATTGGCTTTCACTTTGTCTTTATTGAAGTCCATTATTTTCTGAATTATTTTATATTTTGCTAACATTTTTGTTAACGAACTTTTCACCACCACCAAAAACTAAAAGTTACCTAGCGGTATAAATCACAGCTA
>CAZLTJ010000208.1:0-2481 GCA_964562425.1 uncultured bacterium | reverse complement strand
TATTTGCACATATTAACGATACTGGATCTTACCCAATATTTGACTAGTACTATGAAGTTCCGGGGAAAGTTATTGCCGATTACTTAGAAAACAAAACCAGATTTATTCAAAATGTACGAAAAATGATTAACGTAAGTCCCAGGCAAATAGAAAGAGAAATGAAAATAAACAAAAATATATGTGCTATTCAAACAAATGGGACATATACTAAGTTTCTGAAGGAGATTTTCGAAATAGTACATGAAATAGAGAAAACTGTTGAAACTAAGGGCATATTAACAAGTAACAAATTCTGGGAAATCTTGATTGGAGCTAAACTAGGCCATCAAGTTCTATCGAAGCAAACGGAGTATGATGCCATAGACCAAAATAATAATTATTACGAATATAAGGTTTCTAAAACACCTTCGTTTAATTTCGAGGATATTTCAGAGAATGTTTTGAACAAGTTTGCCAACATCAATAAGGTTATATTGGCTGTCGTTAATAAAGAAAAGTTAGAAATCGCGGTAATGTATGAAGCTGAACCACTAAGAGTAGTTGAGAGATTGAAGGAAAAATTAGAAGAAAAAGTGGAAAGATTTACTGCAATGGGTAAAGAGATTAGGAGGCTTCAAGTATCGTTATCCAAGGGAGATTTAGAAAGGATAGGGGCAGTTAGAATCATTTAAACATTGCGATAGATTCTGGATTATTTCTGAGTCTATCTTCAGCTAATTTGCAATATTCCTCTGATACCTCAAAACCAATAAAATGTCGACCCAATACTTTGCAAGCAATTGCAGTTGTGCCACTTCCAATAAAAGGATCTAATACTGTGTCTCCTTCTCTCGTGGTTAATTGTATTAGTGTTTTAATTAGTCCTAAAGGTTTTTGAGTTGGATGTATTCTGTCCCTTCCCTTTGGAGCTTGAAACTGAATTACACTAGAAAAATACTGACTACCCCAGTATGCTCCTGACCTTTTGCCAACAACTAAGGCTTCCCAAGCATTCAAAAATCTACTCTTGGCGTTGAGTGGCAGAGGGTCTGGTTTTACCCAAACTAAAGCATCTATTGCTACAAATTTGTTTTCTTCTAGAATGCCCCAATAAACTCCGATATCCCTTTTTGCACAAAAAGTAATCATCCATCCCTTTGTTTTCTTAACAGCAATTTCAAACCATTCCTTACCAAATGCATCCCACTTTCCAAAGTTAAAGTTCAATTTTGCTGTTCTTCCAAGTCTTTGATTCTCACAATTTAGTTTTCTACTAATACCATACGGCGGGTCAGCAATGATTAAATCTACTGATTTATCCGGAATTTTCTCAAACCCCTGCATACAATCAATACACTGTATGGTGTCTGCCCAATCGTTTATCATATGTCACATCAGATTAAGTTGATGTTTAGCTTTATCTAACTCCTCTAATCGCCTTTTAGCTAAATTGAAATACACCTTATTACTTTCTATTCCAAGACTTAGTCGATTATGCTTTCTACATACTACAGATATTGTCCCACTTCCCGCAAATGGATCCAATACAATATCGCCTTCATTAGTAAATCCACAAACCAGTCTTTCTATAACCTCCATTGGTTTTTGAGACGGATGTTTGCCGGCCTTCTTTTCTGACGGAGGAGTCATGGGAATATCCCAAACATTTCTCATTTGTTTCCCGTTGTTCATCTTCTTCAGAATATCATAATTAAATGTCCAGTTTTTAGCATTCTTTTGATTATTGTTGACTGCCCAAATCACATATTCTGTACTTTCGCAAAGCATTCTTTGAGTTATATTTGGAAAAGCATTCCTCTTATACCATACAATAGAATTCACTATTTTTCTATCCAATTTTTCTAAGGTATAACCTATTTTGTAGATGTTGTGATATGTACCAAAAATCATTATGTTACCGTTTGGTCTCACTAATCGACATACCGAATTTAACCACTTTGCCGTAAATTCTAAGTAATCCCCATTTGAGAACTTATCCCAGTCTTCATCAATCTTGGTAAATTTCTTTTCACCTTGCCAATAAGAGTTAGATTTGAGCCAGCCTATTTCTTTCTTATTATCGTATCCCGAAATATTATACGGGGGGTCAGTAATTGAGGCATCAAACTCAGTTTCTATTCTAGGCAAAATCTCTAATGAGTCCCCTAATATAAGCACTTGATTACCGTCCCTAAATGTCTCGAACCCAAGTTTCTCAACAGATGCTAACTCCCTACTATCCCTCATCTTAATATTTCCTCACTGGTTATTCTCCCCCCTTATCCCATCAACCTGAACCAAGCACCTACCTCATTACCTATTAGACTAACTATCAAATAAGACTTTTAAATATTATACACGGTTTCGTGTAAAATGTCAAGGGTTTTTAGGTATTTATTTTATTTTAGAACAAGGTCTTGACGTTGTGCAAGCACATATTCTTGCTCAAACTGGGCTAAAGGACAACCGCTGCACCTGCCTTGAGTACACAGGGTATTATAG
>CAZLTJ010000207.1:0-2543 GCA_964562425.1 uncultured bacterium | reverse complement strand
ATTTGTTTGTAGCTGCGAAAATTTCCAATGATAAGTTCGGAATAGGAAGATGGGACAGGTCGAGCAACAATTATAATTCATTAATTCAAGAAGCTTCTGGTATAGACTATAAACCACGCGGAATCGCATGCACAGGAAATTTCGGTTATATTGTCGGATACAACGATTCTGAGAACGGATTATTTAGCACGATAAGCGCATTCGACGGAATGTTTGCAGACACTGTAAATTATCTATGTAGTCACAATTGGGCAAACGAAGCTCTAACGAGAGTTCGCAAGGTCAGCGAATCGATCGTTTATGCTGTGGGAAGATACGACGATGGTGAAAAAAGCTATGGAATGATTCGAGCAATTCGACTTGCAGTATTAAGAGAGAATCTTTTTACAACGATGATTCATTCTAGTCTTCTTTACGCACACAGAGCTATCAATAGAACCGAACCAAGTCAGATCGAGATAAGAGGTGACATTGCCTATGTGGTCGATTCCTGTGGCATGTTGATTTTTGATGTTTCCGATCCTGCAAATACAAGGTATTTTGTTAGGCCCCCACCAATTCCACCTGATTACGCAGATTATTTCGATACAGATCATATATATTTTGGAATCGATGTAGTTACTGGTGACCCAGATTATATATACTTGACCTCGAACGATCCAGGGGCTACAGGTCAGACTTTCTGGGAAATAGCACATGATATAAGATCTCATATTCTTTCGGTTTCGGGAACATCAACACCAGTAGGTCACAATGTCTTGACAGGTGAGGTTGAAGTACAGGAGGATTATGCATATACATTTTCAATTGATCAAGATCCTTTATTGTTTGAAGGACGTGGATTCCTGGATGCGTTTGATATTAGCACACCTGGAGCTCCTGCTTGGGTTAGTTCTGATAAAATGCAATATGAGCCTGGGAACTATTATACCTTCTTTGTTAATGATTTTGGTGAAGTTGAAGTAAACGGGGATACGGCTTGGGTTTCATGGAGGAGTTCACCTTATACACCAAGAATGGGAATTGGAGTAGGAGTTCCGCAGACTACGAATCATATCGGCTTCTTTGATATATCCGATCCTGGTCCACCCCCAGCTGGTGTTGAGGCATTTGTACCACAACAAATAGTGACCAGGGCAGATAGTTTTCCAACAGGACTTTTTGATAGAAGTATGGGGTATTACAGATATAACAATGTTTTTCCTTTTGGTGGTGCTATCAATTTAGCAGAGACAAAACTATATGCAACGATAGGATATCCAAATAATGATTTTCGACCAATAAGTAGTAGAGATTATGGACTTTTTGAATACGATATAACTACAAGACATTGCGGCAAGATTTATGAATATAATGCAATACTACCCGATAGTCTTCAATCGCATTGGATGAATTACTATGAACTTACTGATTTGGAAATGCCTCTTGAAGTATACTATGATGAACCCAATGTTTTCTGTTCTTGGCAAGTTGATTTTCCATCAAAGACAGGTTCTCCCATATTTGTAATCAATGTTAACACGGGAGATACAAGCAGTCTTCCTATTACCAACTGCATTTTCAACGATTACAAAATGATAGATGACTATCTTATCGCAGTTGGAGAAACTCTTTCTGTAGTAGTTACACCTGCTAGAATTTGGAACATCCGTGTTTCAGAACGTCTTCATCCTGTAGTGCCAGAGGAAAACGACTTCGGATTTACCAAAACTCGTATGGCTTCTCGCACAAAAGAGTTTGAGGAAAACTCGACCGATAACAATTCGGATGACATTTTTCGGAAATCGGATAACTCGATAGCAAATTCAAATATTAATTGGAAATCCGGTGAAGAGATTTCAATAAGTAATGATATCTGGAAACGTTCAAATTCACATTATGAGTTATACAGAGAATTGTTCTTGCAGGAAAACTGGAAAAACGGTGAGAATATAGATGATTCCCTATCGATGGGAGGTATAAAATGAAACGCTTCACAATAATCTTGCTTCTATTTCCAGCATTGCTTTTCGCTAAACCGGTAGTGCAATTTATGTATCCATTGCCTTTCGATAGCGTTTTCAAATATTCGATTGTTATTCCAGAAACGAACACTTTAGGTGGGGATGGTGAAGTGGTAGATTCTGCGTGGTATGTCAGTATGCCATTTTTAGCACAACCTATGCATCCCGATTCGGAGATCGGTAGATTCGCGATTATCGATTCATTGGGAGGTGATATTCACTATATTCCATTCGAGATATTCCTTCACTGTCCTTATCCTCATAGAACGTTATTCTGTGATACAGCAGGGATTTTGGATTGCCCTTGTCCCGTTGTTGTGGTTTTGGATAATTGGTCTACAGTCCGGCGTCCTTTCAGTAGTAATATAGCATACTCGTTGGATTCCTGCGTCTATGATAATCCTGTTTTCGAGGATACTATGACCGAGATATCGAGACATTATTATATCGACAAACATACAAGCAGCAATATACATATAGAGAATGTTTCACCTTTCAGATGGGAGGTTTGGTTTGGATCCCATAGTATTAGAATAGGAG
>CAZLTJ010000206.1:0-2582 GCA_964562425.1 uncultured bacterium | reverse complement strand
TCCCGATTGCAGTCGCTGCTGAGTATACAAGTCCACCAATAAAAAGCCCGATAAACCCAAAGATTATCCCAAGAATAATACCATATATAATTCCCTTTTTGAAAAGTTCCCATCGCTTTTCCTTTCCGGGTTTCACGTATCCGTATATCAGTCCAATAATAAACGCAAGTATCTCAAATATCATTTTTTTACCTTCATAAATTATAAAAGGGCAGGACTATATATATTTTTCTATTTTTATCCGCAAATTATAAGTAAGTTATTTTCTCACCTGATGTTTTTAGCGTGTGATTGCGGATATTACTTCAAATCCCCTTATCCCCTTTTATTCAGGTATTTGATTTTTCGTTGCTGTTATAGTCGGCGTCCCAGGCACCTGAACAGGTTACCCCAGAGGAAACTGCTTCCCAGTTGCCAGAAGCATGCGTACAGGTTTCATCAAACTTCCCACGGATGGTCATTGGTAAAGTCCCTCCCAAATCTGTCTCGATAGTGAATTGACCACTTGTGATAGGCCAGTGTGTATGACTAATGCTTACTCCTCCTGACCTTGTAGTAGGCCCGCATGTCCAGTTTGAGAAATTGTAAGAGATTTTAGATATGCCTGTGCTATTGTTCACGATGAACACGAATTCTCCAAATTCTGCCGAACCTCTCCACTTGCCAGGCATCGGTAGGGCAAAGTATTTCTCACAAAGCTCCATCAGTGGATAGTTGTCTCTGTCCCCGTCTATCTGATAAGGAGTATCTCCTATTCCATCTTCATCTATCCCTCTGTAATCATCCCAGTAGTTGCCTAAGTAGCTTTTGTAAGTAGTTCCGTCGTAAGTGTAGGTTATTTCCAATGGCGAGTTCCAGATGTTGGTTGATTTAGAAGAATACAGATTATCTGTGTTGTTTATGAAGTTGTTGAGATAGATGTGGTTGTTGCTGGAAGAGTAGAGGGCGATGCTGTGATTATTGTTGCTGACATTATTGCCAGAAATGGTGTTGTTGTTGGAATATGAGAGGAAGATGCCAACATCGTTGTATAAGAAGTTGTTGTTCGATATATTGCAGTAATCTGCATGGAATAGTCGTGTCCCATTGTCAGCACCTTTCACCGTGAATCCTGATATATTCACATAATCAGCAGATACTTCAAAAACAGGGGCTTTTGGATTTATTGCTTGGACAATACAGTTTGAAGGGCCATTCTCAGATCGGATTGTCAAACGCTTATTCACATTTATATAATCATCGTTATAGATACCATCTTCGATTAGTATTGTATCGCCTGGATTCGCTGCATCTATCTTAGATTGTAATATAGAAGAGTAGATTGTGAAATAATCGGTAAATTGTTTTTCACCCCTATAATAGAATTCTACCTGCCAATTTCCCGGGATATCTTCTGGTATGCTTATGAAGGCTACACATGTACCTCCTTGGACAACACCACCCCTTACCTCACACATGCTTATGGATGACGTGAAATGAGATGAATAATAATCACCATTCGGGAGGATCCATGCCCATCCTGCGTTCTGTTGAAACTCCTCGCAACTTCTTATATCTTCATCCTCAAGCTCAACCCAACTAACTGCATTACTGTCAGATGTTTTAAAATCGGTCTTTAAATTACTCGGGCCACTCATGAATCCAAAATGTTCATACGTCCCATGGTCTATAATTGTAGCAGCACTCGCCATTCCCATAAGCGCAATCATTACTATTACCACCACAAATGCAACTGCTATTACTTCTTTGCTTTTTACCTTCATTTTTTGCCCCATCCATGTACATTAATTTCTATTTCATCATTTGTGTTTGTATTCATCCCTTATAAATTTTTCTATTTTTACCTCATCTACAAAATCAAAGCGTGTTACTTTACCAATACTCCTTTTCCCTTTGCCAAATCAAACACATCGCAGCCAGCACACCAATCATAGCGAACATTAATTCAAAGCCTGGTGTTTGTGTATGAGATGCCGTATAATCCGCTTCCCACTCACGAGAGTCAAACTCAGAAGGCGGAATATACATAACCTCAGCATATCCGCCCTTTAGCAATTCCGCATTTAGATTGGTATCATTAACATAAACAAGCGCCAATATCCTATAATATGGATCGAATTGCTTCTCATCATCCACATCTAGCTTAACCTCTTCCCACATGCATGTTTCATTTACAAACTCTTTCGCTTCTTCATATCCTTCTTCGCCTATCTCAGGCGCATCAATCCCCACTAATCTAACCCTTTGGATACCGTAAATATTGAAAGAAACGTCAACTGTATCGCCATCCACTACGTTCTTGACGTACCCGCTCCATAGCTCCCCCGTCTCTAACTCTTTAACGCCAAAAGTCCACTCTGAGTTATTACGCATCCAATACCGATTATCGTTCTCAGTATCGCTTACAACGGGGGTTCTATCTACTTCTTCGCCAACTGCATCCCTCTGGATTATTGATTCTTCGCTATTGTCAAGCCACCGATAAAAAGGGGTACAAGTATAATAGGCTCCAGGATAGAGGGTAGTTCCTTCGGCTATCCAGTCAATTGCTGTTGTGCCGTGGGTAGACTCAAAAGTCCAGT
>CAZLTJ010000205.1:0-2598 GCA_964562425.1 uncultured bacterium | reverse complement strand
CAGATACGATGGATATACCTGTAACTTATCAGGATGGCATTGTGACTGTAAATTTGACGGATATAATACTCATCGGACCAGTTGAAATATGCTTTGCGGGTATCGAGGATGACCCATCGATAGACTACTGTGCTCCAAATGTCTTGGATACATGTTTCCATTTCTCGGTTCGGTCGAGAACTGTAGCAGAACAGGTCTATCCAGATTCAGGAATCTATACTGCTTGCACCGAGGGAGTGCTTAAGATGCTTCTCTATCATAGATACGACATGGACAATGCAAAAATCGAATTAGAAATCAATAGCGACGTAATCTTAGGCTCAGATCCGAGAATGAGCATTATCGCAGGTGAAATGATCGTGGGTGTGGACGATACGACGTTTATCGATACGCTCGTTTTCGCTCCGGGAGCCGGATACTGGCAGGATTCCACGTGGTATGAGATTCGACTCTCGAGAGCAGACGACGTTCACGGCAGCGAGCTTACCGAACCGATCAGTTGGGGATTTTGGACTGATTTCGAGGCACCGTCAGGTGAGATGGTGGAACCTCTAGATAGTTTGCCGATTTATAATGTACTCAATGAAATAATTGTGGAACTTGAGGACGGCTATTCTGGAATCGATAGCTCGAGCATAACTTTTACTGTGAATGGGACAGAAATGGACGTCGGCCGCCTGAATTGGTTTCAGGACGACGATAAGCTACTATTACGCTTCGAGCCGAAGATATTCGATTATCAGTATGCGCAAGGCGATACAATAAATGTGGTCATAGAGGTATGCGATAAAACAGATCCCGTGGATTACTGTGGTGCGAATTGTGCGGTTCACGAGTTCCAATTTTTCATAGCGGTACTTCATGAGTGCGAGCGATATCCTAATCCGTTTACGCCGAATGGGGATGGTGTGAACGATTACGTCCAGTTCTACTATCCCAATTTCGAGGAAAAAGCAGGTAATATTTATATTTACAATGTTAGCAACAAGAAAGTCAGAGAATTAAATATTCCCGCAAAACAAGGCGTATCAAATTTAGCACGATGGGACGGAACTGACAAAAACGGCAACCTGCTTCCGCAAGGTGTTTATATATATGTTATTAAAGTGGAAGGCGAAATAATGTGCGAAGGCACGGTTACGATAGCAAGGTAAACGACTATTGTTAAGTTATTGTCTCCGAATAAAACTGAACTATTTTAGAAAAGAATATTAAAGTGTTAACGATGGGGGTCGGTTATAGACCCCCTTTTTGTTTTGGAACTGAAATTATAATTAATAAAGAAAAATTTATGAAGTTAAAAAATATTACACAATTTATTGCAACATAATTTAAAAGGAATATATTTATAAATGGAATAATATGTTAATTTAAAAAGATCAGTTAAAATTTATAAACTGGAGGGCATGATGAAAAAAGTGGCCTTAGCATTTTTACTTTTATTTAGCCTATCTTTCTGTGCACCAGTTACCGAAGTGGATATCCCGTTTAGTGGTTATCCGTATGCACCTGTTGTAGGCGATGTCGATGAAGACGATTTTCCAGAAATAGTTGTGGGATATGGCTATGGTTCTTCATCTGAAGCAGGACTTATGGTTTTAAGGAAATATGCTGATAATTCAGTAGATACAGTATTCCACTGGAGAGTGCCAATTGGAGAATGCTATACACCATATCTCGGGGATGTCGATAACGATGGTCATCCAGAAATTGCTGTCCAATTTTGGCGCGGTTTTGGACCGGATAGCATCATAGTATTCAATCATGATTTCAGCATTCTTTGGCGTGCAGAGGTTTCTACAGGCTTGACTACTTCTATGCCTGCCGTAGGTGGACATGCAATTACTGCAGGAGACATCGATGGAAATGGAACAATAGAAGTTTTAGCTGCTACACTCAGAGAATCGTATATCCGAATTTTCGATGGAGCAACCGGAACTTTTATAAGGAATATTGGTGGCGATACTTATGGCAAACCATACGGTGGCATGTCTCTTTTTGATCTCGATGAAGATGGAAAACTCGAAGTAATATCTTGCTGGTGCAATGTTCCAGGCGGTGGAATAACCGCCGTTACCTGTTTTCATGCTTATAACGGTTTAGAATTCTGGACAATAAATCAGGGATTCTCATACGGTGTAGCGAAAATCGATCTCGATCCTTTCCCTGATATTGTTATTGGTTCCAAAGAAGGAGGAACAGTATACCACAAGCTTTACACTTTTGATGGATCATTTGTTTCAATCATTTGTGATTTCCCAATTATTGCGTATTACTTTGGACATTTCGGGTTACCCGTCATTGCTCAGTTTGATACAGCCACAACTGAACCTGAATTCGTATTCGCTATAAACCATATAGGCGGTGGCATCAATCAGTTAACTGCCTGTTTCACATTCGACGGTAGAGAAATTTGGCGGCATACGGAATCAGGCGGTGAATATAATTCAATAAGCGGTGCGGACATAAACTGTGATTTGATTCCTGAGATTGCTGTCGGACGGCTTTCGTTTTCGTTTCCTCTTCAAGCAAAACTGATTATATCAAAAATTATCAACTATGAAACCAAGATATGTTCATCCTCATGGTATAATACAA
>CAZLTJ010000204.1:0-2599 GCA_964562425.1 uncultured bacterium | reverse complement strand
GCCAAAAGGGGCGCATCTGACTTGGTCACTACAGACACATTGACCATTGATGCGACAGGGGTAAAAGGGAATGCGTGGGACGGCTTTGTCATTGATTCAGACAGCAATTTTTACCTGACCAATTCAAGTGATGACCGATATGAGATGTGGACTTGGGACGGCGGACTCGACACCTCCCATGATGCCGTTAACGCCATCAGGTCTGGCGGTCTTGGCGTGGCAGGGACGAAACTGGGCAGTGTTGACGTGCTTGGACAACACGCTATCACCATTCCAATGGCACTTGATGATGATGAAACCGACGGCGAGTTAAACAAGATCACCCGACCCAATAAGGTAGGCACGATATCAGGCTATCTCTTATACGCTGGTGATGATGAGGACTCCAATCTATGGATAGGGAAATATAATAGTGGTTTGACACAACAGTGGGAAGTGATGCTTGCAGGCAGTACGAACTTCGAGCCTGCGGGGATAGCGGCCTATCCGTTTTAATATAGGGGAATTTATTTAAGGAAGTGAATATATATGGCGAATTATGGTGACATCAACCCGCTAACCGGAAGTTTATATACGCCAACTGAAATTATGAGAATCAATTCGGGACTTGACCCGGCTACCGGGTTGGCAGTGGGGTCTACACCTTCTACATCAACCACTACACAAAAGACACCCGCAACCACAGGAACTCCGGCTGCTGATATTCCCAATTATCAGGATTGGCTAAACCAGAATTATCCCGGTGCAACGACCACACCCGAACAGTTGGAGGGCGCACATCAGGAATATTTAGACTGGCTCAACAGTCAGGGATATACTATCGGGGAAAATGCACATACTCAACCGACACCGACAGCAGGCGCGGCACCGGACACGACCTTGCCCACCATCACGCCTCCTATTGTCACCCCTGCACCGCCTTACGAGATATCACCCGCACAGCAGGCGTTGCAAGACCAGCTTCTCCAAACCATTACCGATTGGGTGGCGGCAGGCGGATACGGACTCCCACCAGAGATACAGGCGCAGATGATACAACAGCAGAGCGATTTTCTGAAGGCACGGGAAGCAGAAGCAATCAGGGTGATGAACAACAACATGGAAAGAAGGGGCATCACCAACAGCGGATTTGCCTTCTCTAACGAACAGCAGATAAGGTCAAATACCACCGTTGCTATCGCAGGGGCAATTTCTAACGTGCAGATACAATCGGCGTTAATGAAGATGGCTTCCTTCGAGAAGGCGATGGGCGCAGCAGCACAGTTCTTGGGCTACCTTTCAGAGCAGTCACAGCTTGCCTATGCACCGAAGTTTGCCACATGGCAGGCAGAGCAGATGGCTAAGATGCAGGCTTGGCAGGCTAATTTTGACCTATTAAAGATGGAACTTAATCAGGCATATCAGACCCAGAATATAGTTCTACAGGGACAGATAACAAGTCAGTTATACGAACAGCAACACCAATTTGATATTGAGCTTGCACAAATGGAGATAGAGGCAAATCAGAAGATTGCAATGGCTCAAGGGATAGGCGGTGCAGTTGGCACATTTTTAGGTTGGATCTTTGGGAGTTAATAAATGGAGAAAATCAACCTTACTTTAGATAATGATGATTTCTTAAAAGTATGCGATAAATTAAAAGAAACGAAAGATTGCAGGTTAAAAGAAAACAGGTTATATGCTTATATGGTCGGCGGTAGATTTAATAACAGAACTTTCACTTATGTCAGTTATGATGATAGCAAAATGAACGGTTGCGTGATATTGACATTACAAAGAGATATTATAGGTGATTTAACTTTGTTTGTTGTTTATTTGTTTATAGGTAAAAAGTACCCTAAATTGATTATAGACTATATAGAATTTATAGAGCAGAAGGCAAAAGAACTTAAAGCCGATAAAATAAGTTTTACCACACACAGAAACCCCAAGGCAATCGAGAGAAAATATAGTCAATTCGGATACAAACACAGGTGTTCGGTGATTGAAAAGAAATTAATAAAGGAAGTGGTCTGATATGGGATATTTCGGATATGGTTTAAAGGCAGGGGTTGAGGGTTTTAAATCCGGCTTTAATATGGGTCAGATGAAATGGCAACAGAATCAGAAAAAGAAATTGGAGAAAAAACAGGAAGAGCTTAATGAGGCGGCTACCGTCTTTAATCAGATGGTCAGCCAGATGGGCGATGACGGTGCATATTCCGAAGATGACATGATGAAAATAAATACTGCTTATATGGCACTTGGCTATGACGTGAAAGAGAGGGTTGACGGTACATATAAGGCTATACAGGCAATGGACAAAAAGACCATAGAGGATAATTATAAATACCTTGATTTAGTATTAGAGAATACTAATGATATGACTTCAGCAGAGGCACAAGTTATATGGGATACCGTCAGACCTATGGTTTCGGGTGAAAAAGGTTTGCAGATGTATGAAGCCTTTGAAAGCATAACGAAGAAGAAGAAAGATATAACGCCAGCAGAAACGACAGTATCTCCTTATGATTTCTACGGTCAATCTCCTGCTGACGTGCAAGGGCAGATAGCTGGAAGCGTGGCAGGGCAGACACCGGGATTAGAGGGCGTACAGTTT
>CAZLTJ010000203.1:0-2602 GCA_964562425.1 uncultured bacterium | reverse complement strand
GTTTTAGCATTACCTGTTTCAGCACAATTTAAAAACCCGCCTATCAGCGATAAGGATATCATTGACTTTATCGAGAAGGTGGGAGTACAAGTCAGGATACCCGTCTATCAGGTTTACAGACCGCTATCCTTCTATAAATTCGAGGAAGGCGTGAAGCTGACCGATGAGGAATTTAGGCTGTTAAACGAAGACGAGAAGGTCTGGTACGAGCAGGGATATATGGTGAAATATGGAGAATGGATTGGTGACGACAAAGACGAGGAAGACCAGATTGTAAAGACTGCCATATACGGGTCAGGTACGATTATCTATTCGGCTATTCTTCCCGAAGCATTACAATCACAAGATAAGCAGTTATATGCAGAAACTTTAGTTATGACCAATTACCATGTGGTACAGCCTCTCGTAGACCGATTAAACTTGGGGACAAAATCAGAGCCTATTAACGTATACGAAGATAAAGATTATAGAACAAGTGTTGACCCGCCTAAAGTGGAGATTATACAAGGGACAAGACCCGTAGCCCAGAAGTATGGTTATTTCGTTGATAAAGAAGGTAAACCAACAGCTTGGGTTGCTTCTGTCAATAAGGCAAGTATCAAGATTAATGTAGACCAATATTATGATATTGAGAAGGTAGGCGAGAAAGTCTGGATTAGACACGCACCACTGGCACTGGCATTTAGCACGGATCAAGGACATATCAACCAAACACATCTTGATTTGGGTATTGACCCTGAAGGTCTTGGCTGGATGGATCAGGTCAAGATAGATATTCCGTCAGCGCCCGGTTCAAGTGGAAGCGGTATATTTGACGAGAACGGTTATTTGATTGCTTTATTTCATGGTGGACTAATCCATCAGACAGGCTATGGCTATTCCTTTATCGAAGGCGGTCATTTAGCCCACGAAGGCACGAGTGTAGCACAATGGCTTAACTGGAAAGGATTTAGCTATATCTTTAAAGAGCCATTATATAAAGACCACGAAGAAATTGTGAAATGGTATGAGCTTGAAAAATGAATATCAAACAATGGTGGATTGCCATTAACCTATTAGAGCAAGCTTATAAAGCGAAAAAGATAACTGGTTTGCCTGCCTCTATTGTAGCCAGTCAAGCGATACTGGAAACAGGCTGGCTAAAGTATATCCCCAAAGATTACCAAACAGGCGAAACCTCTAATAACCTATTCGGGATTAAATCTTTTAGTGAGGAAATCCCTTATATACAATGTTTCACCCATGAATACTATGACGGCAAGTATATATCTGTCTTGGCTAAATTCAGGAAATACAAAAGTTATGCAGAAAGTTTTATTGACTATGGAAACCTTATTTTGGGGGCTAACCGATATAAGAAGGCAGTAGCAAACAAGAATAACCCAAGAGCCTACATATATGAAATATGGAAGGCGGGATATGCCACAAGTCCTGATTACCCAAAGAAGATATTGCAGATTGCCGAGCAATGTAAATTTATTAAGAAGGAGACAACAACATGAAAAAACTTATCTTAATTTTATTATGCCTGCTATTGACTGGCTGCTGGACACCCCCCGACCCTAATCCACCAGTACCAAATATAGTTAATTATCGTGGCTTCTTTGTGGGGGTAGGGAAATACATAAATGGGCAAACATTACCATCCCCGGCAGGGAATACGGTGAAGCTGGAAAATCTGTTTATGCAATGTAGATTCGGAGAAGATGAAACAGAGTTTGGATATATCGAGAAATTGACTAACTATGATGCTACGAAAGAAAATATCCTAAATGGTATTCTCGATGTATTTGCCGATGCAGATGATAATGACGTTTCTTACTTCTACTATATGGGGCATGGCGGTGTATTAGCCGGCAATCCTATTATCACCCCGACTGACTTTAAGTCTACATTGTTTACTGCAATCACAGTTCATGAATTAGAGGCAAATTTAAGTATGATACCCGGGACAAAGGTAATCCTGCTTGAAACTTGCCATGCAGGAAACTTCATTGATAAGGATGTTGCACTTGAACCATTCACTGACTTCTCGCTTGACCTGCTGAATAAGGAGGGCTATCAAGTATTGGCTTCTTCGGCAGGCAATGAATATACCTGGGATAGTCCTTGGGGTTCGTATTTCTGCAATCATTTCATCAAGGGCTGTGAGGGTTTGCAGGCTGATGTCAATGAAGATGAAATAGTTGATATATCGGAATTGTATGAATATATCAAAACAAATGTTACAAAACAGACCGTCCAGATATATCCTGACGGGTCAGAGTTTCCGGTATATGAGGAATAAATGAGAATGTTCAAGGTAATTCTAATCTATATATTAATTGCAGCGGTAAGTTTTTTCGTTGCTAAATATTATTACAAGACTCCGACTGACACCAAGATAGAATGTAGTGGTAGGGTCTGTCCGCCACCGAAGGAGTGGGAAGATGACAGAAGCTCTCGATAAATATTTCACCTGCCCGTACTGCGGTTTGGTACTGGCTTTAAATTATGTCGAGAATACAAATCTCTATCAGGGCAAATGTCCCCATTGTGGGGGGATATTAGAAATGGATAAAGAGGAGTTTGAGACAGAAGATATAGAAAAATATTTTGAATT
>CAZLTJ010000202.1:0-2628 GCA_964562425.1 uncultured bacterium | reverse complement strand
GATTATAGTAAATTTAATCACGCTACTGGCTGGGAACCGAAAATGATGCCAAAAGAAGGAATTACAAAGTTGATTGAGTGGGTGAAAGGAAATGAAAAACTCTTCTACAAGAACTGAAAAAAGATCTTTGAAAGCGCTTATTCTTGCAGGTGGTAGAGGGAAACGATTAAGCAGTTATGCAAAAGGCGAAAATAAATGTATGTTACAATTCGGAGGTAAACCTCTAATTGAATACAGTCTTGAGAATGCGGTGGAATTAAATGTAGAGGAAATAATCATTGTTGTTGGTCACTTGGCTGAAGGGATCATCAATACGTTTGGCAACTCATATAACGGAGTTCCAGTTAAGTATGTTATCCAATGGGAGCAGCAAGGACTTGTTCATGCAGTAGAGTGTAGTAGGGATGCTCTCGTCAACTCTGATTTTATTTTATTCTTAGGCGATGAGTTTTTCCTTAATCCAAATCATAGGTCATTAATTGAACCCTATTCGGAAGAAGGAGCTTTTGCCGTTTGTGGGGTTATTAAGGTCGATGACATAACAGAAATCAGAAAAACGTATTCAATACTATTTGATAGCGACTCACGGCGAATTTTTAGACTTATTGAGAAACCAGGAAATCCACAAAATAATCTTATGGGTACAGGTAATATTGTATTTAAAAATGAAATTCTCAATTATATAGACAGGACGCCAATAAATCAACAGAGAGGGGAAAAAGAATTGCCTGACCTTATTCAATGTGCAGTAGACGATGGTAAAAAAGTACTTTATCATCAATTAGCTTCCACGTATGTTAATGTTAATACCGCGGAAGATATAACTGTTATCAATGAGATAACGTCTCAAGAAAAGAACAAAAGAAACAACCTATGAAAAGCAATGCAATTGTAGTTATTCCGGCATATAATGAAGAAGAAACAATCAGGGCAGTTATTGAACGTTCGTTACCGTTCGCAGATGTTTGTGTTGTTAATGATGGTAGTAAAGATAGCACTGCTGAAATTGTTCAATCTATTCCTAACGTAACCTGCATTAATCATATTAAAAATACCCATATACCGAAAGCGATTCTGGATGGCTTCAAATATGCGCTTGCACAAGGATATGAGTATGCAATAACGATGGATGCCGGTTTGAGCCATAGACCAGAGGAACTGACCCATTTCTTGGATGCACCTCATGCCGATTTGGTTATGGGGATAAGGGAGGATAAAAGAAATACGCCTGCCTATCGTAAGTTTTTGAGTTACATGGCTACTTTTTTTATTAGTATTTCATTACGCCCAATAAATAGCGATCTACCACCAGCTAAATTCCATGACGTTACTTCCGGTTTCCGTAGATATTCACGTGAATCTGTTAAACTGCTACTCAGCAGAAAACTCAAAGCAAAATCGTTTGATTTTCATACCGAAGCGCTGATGATTATTTACCGAAATGGTCTTACTATAACGGAGATTCCGATAACTTATGATTTCTCTAACAGCTCTTTGAACATGAAAGTTATTTCAGATAGTATTAAGATGTTGTTTGACATCTCTTTTACACGAAGGAAATAAAATTAATTATTGACACAGATTAACACTGATTAACGCAGAAGAAATCAAATCCGTGTAAATCCGTGTAAATCCGCGTCCTAAATTAAATATGTAGAAGTTATACTTTATATACAACAATGAAAAAAAGAAATAAGTTTATTCTGGTAGTTGTCGTGAGTGTTTTTCTCTATCTCTCTTTTATCATCTACTCAGACATTGAAAACGTAATCGATGCTTTTGATGCGTTCAACTGGATTCTTTTACCTGTGATTTTGTCTCTGGTTTTCACAGGTTATTTACTGAGAGCTTCCAGATGGCACTATTATTTAAAAAGAATTGATGTCTCTGTGTCGAGAAGAGAAAGCTATTTCATTTTTTTAGCCGGGCAATCAATGGCAATTACCCCTGGGAAGATTGGAGAGCTAATAAAACCTTACATACTAGAGAAAAGAAAGGGTACAAGAGTAGATGCTACAATTCCTGTAGTCTTCATAGAACGTCTGACCGATCTAATCGGGATGATCCTTCTGGCCACCCTTGGCCTTATGTCCATTCGATATGGCTTGACACCTTTATTCTTCACCGTAATTCTGGTTGTGACTACAATTTTTATTGTACAATACAAGCCTTTTTGCTTGAAAATGATAAAAAAAATGGCGGCAATACCAAAGCTGGGGAAGTACGCAGAGAATTTCGAAACTGCATACGATACTACCTATTCTTTGCTAAACCCCAAGCCGTTAGGATTAGCAACGCTAATAAGTTTTTGCGCATGGGGCTTGGAATGTATTTGCATGTACCTTGTTTTTGCGGGACTTGGAGTGGAGGTGGGTCTTTTTGAGGCGGTGTTTATTTTTGCGTTCTCCTCTATCATAGGTGCGCTCACAATGCTTCCCGGTGGTCTGGGAACAGCAGAGGGGAGTATTGTGGGCTTGACAGTGATGCTTGGCGTTGATATTTCTCAAGCGACTGCAGCAACACTCATCATTCGATTCTCGACTTTGTGGTTTGGCGTTATTATTGGTTTAGTCATTCTCCAGTATTTATCACGCGACGGTGAGGAATCTGGCGGAAGAGGAACTAAAA
>CAZLTJ010000201.1:0-2692 GCA_964562425.1 uncultured bacterium | reverse complement strand
GAATTCTGCCTTCCCCTGCGCAACTCTGGCAAATCTTCGTCGGTATTTGACCTAAGCCATTACAAGTAGGACATGTAACAATACGAGTTGTTGTACCAAATATATGTCTCCCAACCTGCCGCAACGTTCCGTTTCCACCACATTGAGGACATGTTCTCAATCCTTCACCCATAGGATAGCCTTTACCATTACAATCGGGGCAGGAAATAAAACGGTAAATATTTACATTCTTTTCAGTGCCAGTAAATATTTCTTCAAGGGTCAAATCAACCGCGATTCTCAGCGATTCGCCTATTTGTTGGTAACTCCGTCGTTGTCGAGGCTGTTCCCAAAAACCACCACCGAATAGGTCTGAAAAAATCCTGAAAGCGTCTCCCATTCCAAAGTTTTCTACGAAAGAGTCGAAACCTTCAAAACTACCACCACGATCGTAATGCGCACGTTTTTGAGGATCGGATAATATTTCATAAGCCTCTGAAATTAACTTAAATCTCTCTTCAGCATTGGGGTTATTAGGATTTTTATCGGGGTGATATTTCATTGCCAGTTGTCTATATGCGCTTTTAATTTGCTCTAAACTGGCATTTTCTGGAACACCGAGTATCTCATACGGATTTATTTTTGTTCTATGTGGCATAAATTAAACCTTAAAAATTTCATATTTATAATTTGATAGTTAAAGTGTACGAATCCATTCTTTTGGAAATCATATCAATCTTTATCATATTTCCCAACAACAACCTTCGGAGGACGAACAAGTCGACCTCCGCGAACATATCCTGTTTGAATCACACCAATTACTTTACCATCCTCCAACGGGTCATTCACAGGTTGAACAGCTACAGCATCCTGAGTTAACGGGTCAAAAGCATTACCGACGGGATCCATCGGTTCGATTCCCTCAAGTTTCAGCAATTCAGATATCCTATCAGAAATCATCTGCACACCCTCAACAATTGTTGCTGGATCTGCGTTTTCCTTAACTGCCTTAAGTGCGCGAGAGACATCATCAGCTATCTCGAGTAGCTTCGACAAAATATTATCTCTCTCCTGAGCAATCAACTCACACATAATTCTATCCTGTCGCTTTCGGTAGTTCTCAAAATCAGCAGCCAACAACAGGTATTTCTCTTTAATCTCTTGATTTTCCTGACTAATAGTATCCAATTCATTTTCGATAGAATCAATTTCAGTTTCAATATTTTCTGTTTCTACAGACTGAACTTCAGAATTCATAGATTCTGTATTTTTTTCAGCTTCCTTTTTTGCTTTCTTTGAAGACTTTGAATTTTTCTCCATCATCCTCCTCCATATTACGATTTCCAAATTTGTGCCATTTTATCAGCGGCAAAAGAAACGATTTGAACAATTTTTGAGTAATTCATCCTTGTAGGTCCCACTACACCGATTACACCTTCACCGTGTCCAAGAGTATATTTAGCTAACACCAAACCCAATTCAGTAACTGGAGGTGGACCGATTAAAACCTCTACATCTCCCTCGAAATCCTGGGAACTAACGCATTTCAGCAATGTATCGTTTTTTTCTGAAAGCTCCATAATCTGATGCAGTTTCTCGGGATCAGAAAATTCCGGTTTACCTAAAATATTCTCTCGACCGAAGAATAATGGATATTCATCCTCGATCTTGAAAATCTCCTCAGCAGAAGATATAAGCGCATTCAAAAAAGAACCATAAAATTTATCAAAATCTGATAATCTATTTGAAATTGTCCTTTTAATTTCACTGAATCGTAATCCGGATAACCTTTCATTAAGAACGTTTGCAAGCATATCGAATTTTTCAGTTTTCATATCTTTGAATTCCATAACAATCGATCGTGTGAAACCGGTTTTTGTTACAAGAACCATAACTACTTTTTGGCTTCCAAGAGGAATTAGCTCGATCCGATGAAGAACAAGTTCCTCACCTCTCGGAGAAATTATCAAACCCAGTTCTTTTGTCAGTTCTGCCAGAATTACCCCAAGACTTTCCAACAGTTGAAGAATGTCAGAGAATTCAGAAAGAAAAATATTTTCCATTTTTTTTCGTTCGGATTTAGCCAGTTTTTTTGGATGCATTATTTCTGAAATATAGTATCTAAAAGCCATAGTAGTTGGCACTCTCCCCGCTGAGGTATGCGGCTGACGTAGGAATCCCATCTCCTCCAGATCCTGCATAACATTGCGAACTGATGCAGCGGAGAGCGAAGATACCATTAGCTTGCTTATTGTTCTGCTACCTATTGGTTCTGCGGTTCTTATATGCTCCTCTATTAGTATTTTAAATATGTTTTCATTACGAGGAGACAGTTTGTTTTTTACATTCATTTAGTTTCCATTCACTTCTTAAAAATTACATTCCCAAAATCTCGTTTCAAATTAATTATTTTAATCAAAAAGTATTTGCAGTCAATAGTAAACTGTTGTCTATTTCCGAAGAATTTCTAAATAGTAAAATAAATACATTTTGCTAATATGTTCACTATATGCAATATTTTTTAGTATGCTCAAAACAATTTACATTGGTTCGGATCAATTTTCGTCGGAAGTATTGAGAACTTTAGCTGAGACAAAATCAGTAGAAATTTCAGCAGTCGTTACTTATCCAGATATTGAACATGGAAGAGGTCGAAGGAAAATCCCCACACCAGTTAAGATCGTAGCAAAAGAACTTTCTATACCTTTAATAG
>CAZLTJ010000200.1:0-2703 GCA_964562425.1 uncultured bacterium | reverse complement strand
TTGTTAGTAAAACAAGAAATACGATTGAAAAAACATAAATTGCAATCTTAATATATAAGGTAATACTTCACATACATTCCGATATCCTTGACTGTTCTGAAACTAATGTTATCTTGATAAAATAAAGAATCAAAAGGAGATTAAAATGGATTCATTCAGTGTCCTCGATGATAAAATAGTCGATAAATCAGCGATTTGTGGGATAATAGGTCTTGGATATGTAGGATTGCCGTTGGCTATGGTGCTCTGCGACGCTGGTTTCGTTATCAAGGGTTACGATGTTAGCAAAGCTAAGGTGGAGTTGTTAAACTCTGGTTGCTCGGACGTAGATGATATTCCTGCAGAAAAAATTAAAGAGCATTTGCATGCTGGAAGATTCTCAGCGACCACCGATTCTTCCGTTCTGAAGGATGTGGATATTGCAATTATCTGCGTTCCGACACCACTTTCTAGGTTTAAGGACCCGGATATGAGTTACATAAACGATGCAGTGAAAAAGATCCTAGCAAACATTCATTCCGAAATGCTCGTTATTCTCGAGAGCACAACTTATCCCGGTACAACAGAGGACCTTATTGCACAACCTATCGAGCAAGTGGGATATACTATTGGTAAGGATATCTTTGTCGCGTTTTCTCCTGAGAGAGTCGATCCGGGTAACACAAAATGGCATACCGGCAACACACCCAAAGTTGTGGGTGGAATGACTGAGAAATGCACTCGGATTGCAGTGGATTTCTATTCTTCATTTTTAGAGCATGTTGTGCCGGTCTCGTCAACGGCAGCAGCGGAGATGGTCAAGCTACTCGAGAACACTTTCCGATCGGTAAACATCGCGCTTGTGAATGAGATGGCTATGATCTGCGATAAATTGGGACTCGATGTCTGGGAGATAACAAAGGCTGCAGCTACCAAACCGTTTGGATTTATGCAATTTAATCCCGGTCCTGGCGTTGGTGGGCACTGCATCCCAATAGATCCGCACTATCTGTCATGGAAGCTTAAATCGTTGAATTTTTATGCACATTTCATCGAGCTTGCAGGTGAAGTTAACTACAATATGCCGAATTACGTGCTCGAGGGTATTATACGGCATATGAACAATCACGGTCGAGTGCTTAAGGACGCAGATGTATTATTTCTTGGAGTTGCATATAAAAAGGATATCTCCGATGTCCGAGAATCTCCGGTGTTGGATTTGATAAAACTTGTTTTAAATTACGGTGCAAACGTTATCTACAACGATCCGCATCTCCCGAAGCTCAGAATGGGAAACGATTACATACAGTCGGTCGAGTTAAGCGAGGAACTGCTCGAGAATATGGATCTCGTAGTTATTACAACCGATCACTCCATGTACGATTACAAATGGCTTGCCGAGCATTCCCGCCTGATATTCGATACTCGCAATGCAATGCACGACATCCTCGATTACGATGATAAAATAGCCAGATTAGGAGTGAATAAGAAGTAAAACAAGATTAGGATAGAAAGTTATTCTGGCAGAAAAAACAGCTGACAAGAACTTGCAGGAAATGTATATTGATATTAGTGGGTGAATAATGGGGATATATAGTGGATGTGGGGGGATGTGAAGGGATTTGGGGGAAATGACTTTGAAAGTAAGTAATATAAAGGGTTATCATGGAAATACTTTAGGAGGTATATAAATGTCACAAACAATTTCAGCTGCAAAAAAGATATCTCAATATTTTATTAATTATTGCAAAAAGAAAAAATATCAAGTCGATGATGCAATGGATGCAGACAACGATTATCGTTTAACAATATCTAACCTTCGAGAAAGGGCTATAGTAACTATATATCATACAGGTAGCATTGTAATAGGAGGACCAAAGAACCAATTAAAAGATGAGTTTAACAACCTGAAACAAGAAATTGATACTAATCCGGACTTTCTTGGAAACGAGACACAAAAGATACAAGCATGTGCAACAAGATATGATATTATGCTGCACGAACTCAGGGGAAAAGTAAAAGAATCCTTAAAGATACTTGAAGCTACAATTGAAATTATTCATAATCCAAAACCTGCTATCATCGAATATAAAGCTAAAATTACTAGGAATAATTTTTCTCTAACTCTAACTCAATACAATAATGGCACTTTATTGCTTCAAGGTAAAACGGATAACCTTTTTAATGATAGCTGTGACCTGATTGAAAAAATTGCTAACCCATCAGAAAAGGAAGTTATAGCAAGATTTATATCTAGTGATGAAGAGAAATTGAAATTTTTTGTTGATAAATATACGCCCGAACTTATAATTTTGGCAGAAGACAATGTGAAGAAAAAAATAGGGGATGTCTATAACTATCTTGAACCTCACGACCAAAAATGGTTTGTAGCTTCAGAATATCTTTGCTTAACTAAAATACCTCTACCCGAGTTTTCAATTTTGGTAATGCCAGCTTCTAAAGCTTTTGAGGGGTTTGCAAAAAAACTTCTTGTTGATATAAGGCTATTTGAACCAGATCACTTTAAAACTAAAAATGCTTCCTTTTCACCACTTGGTAATGTACAGGATACAAAAAGAAAAACCGTATGTCAAAAGGAAAAATATGTAGACACATATCTCAAAAAGGTTAATCTAGATCTTGATATGTTTAGAAACTTTATGATGCATAGTGACGAGAGTAAAATTACCAAAGTTGATTCGCAAGAAGAGGCAGAGGAAAAGG
>CAZLTJ010000199.1:0-2706 GCA_964562425.1 uncultured bacterium | reverse complement strand
TTTTTCAAGCAGATCGTAACAAGTCCTGAGGGCAAAGGTAATGTTGGTAAAAACGTCATCGTATTACCCACATACGATATTCCCGGTGAAGTTGTATCGTATGTCCGACCTCCTATTTCTAATTCGAAATTTGCAATATTTGAAAGTCTATCCGTAAAATGAACTGTAATTGTGGGGAAACAATTGTCTATTGTATCTCCCAAGGAGGGTTCTGGACCCCATATTTCTGGATCTTCATAATCTATTAATGTACTTCCAGTTATTGGGAGAGATAATGCGGAATTTCCTGCTGTATCAGAAACAGCTAGAAATGAGAAATTAATTGTATCTCCCAAGGGCCATTCTAACATAGGTGCATAAAAAACTGTATCAGCTATTCTTGATAAGGAAATCATATCATGTATCGATCCGTTTATATTAATCCTAATAGTTGACCAATCTACCTCACCGCCGATATCAGTTACTAAAAATGCAATTCGTTGATGTAGACAAGCTGAATGCTGTCCACCAATTGGCTCGAGTAACCTTACTTTTGGAGGTGTTCTATCTCCTAAATAAGGTAGTGAATCCGAATGGAAAATATACAGATTTTTACCTGTTGTAGCGTATATATATGGATATTGTACATAAGCTTCAATAAAAGTTTCAGTGTCTGGTGGATATGAATCCACTTTTAGAGGGGATGTTGGAGTTTGCCAATTAATTACTTCTAAACCGTTATGTCCATTTGCCAAAACATAATAATCGTCGTGTGCACATCCATGATTTGGATCTCCACTCGTTAATATGTATCTAGAAAATGTATCAGGACAACTGGCGTTGTGAATAAGGTAAACATAATATGCTGTTACAGGTCCCATTCCTATACCGTCTGCGATATACACTCTTGAACCCCAGACATCGATTTCACTTGCATTACCTGAAGTGCTAATACTACCCAAATTTCTTGGGGAAGATGGTGTAGTTATATCATATACATTTACTCTCGAAACTCTACCCGTAGCATCGCTAAAGCCCACTGCTAAAAAGATGCTATCAACATCGATTGAGGCAGAAACAGAAGCTGAATCCGTCATCGAATAGACTTCGGTGAAAGTAACACCACCCACTCCGAAGCTGATGTTGAAAATGTAAAATGTCATACCTGCAGCTGCATAAAGATAGCCATTCTTAAATGCCAAATTACCCCAGAAGGTTAGTATTCGATACCTTCCAATCTCAACGGGTGCTCGAGGATTAGAAAGGTTAAGAACCACAATCTCATTAAATACCGATAGAAAGCCTATGGTATCAGCAATTTCTAAATTGAGAAGTTCACTTGTGTAACGGATTGTATCAATTATAGATGGACTGGATGGAGATGAAATATCGATGATAGTCAGATTCTCACCATCAAGCATGTATGCATAATTGCCATTGGGAACGCAACGAATAGGTTTACTGAAACCGGTAATGCTCCCTACAAGTGTCATGCCCCAAACCAGACCAGTCAAAACGGTAAGAATGAGACATAGCATTAGCTTTTTAAGCATAAAAAAAACCTTCTTTTTTGTTTCTAAATAATATAATAATATTGATATATTAAGATGTGAAGTTCCATTAGATTATTAAAAATGAACTCTATATTATTTAACTTTTTATGAAATATTGTAAATTCTTCACTGGAATATTCAATTTGTAAAAAATAATTATTTATTCAACATGAGCTCAGCATGAGAATTGTTATACTCGTTTTCTTATCCGAAAAAGCTATACAAATACAGTTTATTTTATAAGTAAAATTTCGCAAATCGACTTAGATTCACCGCTCCAAAGGACATAATATAAACCTGATTCGATATCCTTAGCATCAAACGTAGTATTTAAAGCAGATGTTCTGCCTTTGAAAAGAGTTCGAATTTTATTGCCTTTTATGTCATAAATTGATAACTCACCAGTTTCAACAGCTGGCAGAATAAGTTCTATCGTAGCAACAGAATTGAATGGATTAGGTGAAACGGTTATGCCATGTGTTTCCGGTTTCATCGATTCATTTATTCGTTCGCGTTTTATTGTAAACCAGTATGTAAGATTTGGTGCTTCATTAGGTGGACCATAATCTACCATATCTCTTTGGTTCCTTAAGCTTAGTGTAATTGTGTCGCTTGGATATGCACTCCCATCCAGAAAATAGCTTAATCGAATGAATGTATCAGAAATAACAGTTATGTCGTGAATTACTAAGGAATCATTAATAAACAACTGTAAGGCGGATGTATCTATACCGGAACCTTCTTTTGGGTCGAGCAAATCAAAAACAATTGTTACAGTATCTTTTGTCAAATTATTACCGGGCAAAGGATAAATATTGTATTGCGTAGGTCTGGAGTAGTCGGTGTAGAATGTAAAGTCTAGAGATGGTCCAGTATTTCCAACGAGATCATAATATTCTGTGAGCGAAATAGTTACAGGTCCTTCGGGATAGTCACTTGAGGGTATAAATATTAAAGTATCATCAGTGAAATTGAGTTCAGGTGAAGTTAAGGTATAATTTACGCTATTCACAGTAAGTTCGATGGAGGAGAGCAAAAGTCCACCTTCATCTTCAAGAAGAATTTTTATACTTTTGTTAGGTAGTGAAGTGAATGTTTCAGCTAAAGGTTCGAGTAAATTAGTTGCTGGATCGGAAGTATCGGATGTATCTGGGATTACATAAATATCCCAACA
>CAZLTJ010000198.1:0-2714 GCA_964562425.1 uncultured bacterium | reverse complement strand
AGTGAAATCCACGGGAAACCGTCGGACTACCCACAAGGACACTAGTCCAGGTGCTGCATGGTTGGTGTCCCGCTTTCTAATAGAAAGCTGGACATACGACCCTTTTTGGAGTAATCCAAATTGCAAAACCAGCTCATAACGGTGAAACCCAAATTATTTTATGGTACAATAAAATAACGGGCAACACCGTGGGAAGTACGAGTACTAATTTTTGTAATTTCTTCTCGAACGAGAAAGATGCTTAATTCAAGATTATATGTCTATACAATAGCGAATCAAGGTTCTGACGAAGTCAGGTTCTTATATTCTTGGTCTTTGGTGTGCTGATAGTTATTGGTGGTCAAATTCGATTGGATTAAGTAATATAGATCCTGATTTGATCAATAGGTTTAGAGAATTCTTTAGAAAGCATTTTCCGGAAAATAGAATAAAGTTTAACAGAAATCATTTATTTGTGAATAGTCGTCCGTTATTAAGAGAATTTGTTACCGCAAAAAATAGTTTAGAAAAGTTAAAGAAAAACAGCATCATTAAAGCATATTTCGCTGGGCGATTTGACGGTGATGGCTTGATTGATAAAAATTTACGAAGCGACTGTCGGATTGTTTATGGAAGAAAAAGCGAAGCTGTAACAGATAAAAAACTTCTTAGAAGAGTTAATATTAGTAATACGAAGATTTACTATTACAAAAGCGCAAAAACTTTTTGTTTATATGTGTCTCGTTATGAAGCAAAAAAGTTTTTAGAAAATATTTTACCTTATTCATTGAAATTACAAAAATTAGTACTCGTACCCCGTAGAGACTTAACTCTCGCTAAGGCTAAGAGAGTTTAATGATGTAACCCATCACTACCAATTTCATTGGTGTGAGGGTAAACCCATCATTATACGCTGGTCCCCGCCAAAATTTTGCTTCGCAAAACTTAGGCGGGGAAATGGTATAGTCCATACCACAAGTAACTGTGGAAGAATATGGTCGTCAGCATGTGCTTTGAAGTGCACCCTTAAATGGGGTAACATGCGCAACCCTCACCCTATGTTTTATTTGTCATAGGGAACTGCCCGAGATAATTGGGAGGAAGGTGAGGATGACGCCAAATCAGCATGGCCCTTTGATGCCCTGGGCTGCACACGTGGTACAATGGGGCCGACAATGGGTTGCTAAGCGGTAACGCGGAGCTAATCCCATCAAACGGCCTCTCAGTTCGGATTAAGGTCTGCAACTCGACCTTATGAAGCTGGAATCGCTAGTAATCGCCAATCAGCTATGTGGCGATGAATATGTTTCTAAAGCTTGTACTCACCGCCAAATAACTGTGCCTGGCAGCTTAATTAACTAGTAGGTGACTCGCCTCGCTTAAAGTTTTAGCGAAGCGAGAAGTCCTATCTGAGTATTTTTAAAAATACTCAGTAGCCAAAAAGATTTAGCAGCTTAATTTTCGTAAGGGAATTAGGTGAGGGCTTGAGGCAAATAGCAGTCCATGATAAAATATGTATAGACGACCGCTGCGGGCGGTTAGCGGGAAGTCGTAAATTTCATTTTATGGAATGTTAGAAAAAGTTAACTAAGTGACCCAGGGAGATCCTAGGAAGATAGGGTAATTGCTTTCTAGGAAGTCAGCTGCGTCATAGTACCCGCCAACATCTGCGAAGTTGTGGCAGGGAAGGACAAAACTTACTTATGTTATCAGCAGATTATATTGTTGGTTTAACTGATGGAGAAGGAAGTTTTACTGTTTACATCCGTCCTTCGGATAAAAAACATAAAGCGAAAAATTATCGAGTAGAATGTCATTATTATATCAAATTACGAGAAGATGATTTACCTGTTTTGGAAAAAGTGAATCAATTTTTCCCTTGTGGTAGAATTTCTTTTCAGAAAGATAATAGACCGAACCACAGAGATAACTATCGCTTTGAGGTATCGAATTTAAAAGGATTAAGAGAGATAATTATTCCATTTTTTAAACAACATCCATTGCAAAGCAAGAGGATTAAAGATTTTAATCTGTTCTGCAAAATTGTGGAAGTGGTTTCAAAGAAGGAACATCAGACCAAATGTGGTTTAAAGAAAATTCAACAGTGGAAATCTCAAATGCATAAGTAAGACTCGCTGATTACGGGAAATCCGTACGATCAGTGGGAACGGAAACTAACCCTAAAGTATTCCAATCCGTCACGTCAAGCGAGCTGGGAATGCCCGAAGTCCTTGCCTTACAGCAGGGCCTAAGGCAGATTCAGTAAGAAGGACGAAGTCGTAACAAGGCATGCGTAGGGGAACCTGTGCATGGATCATTTCATTTTATTTTAAATTCGCCTTTGGCGAATTAGTGTCGATTAGTGTTGAAAATTGAGAATTCTATTTTCAACACTGAGGTATTGGTCGAGAAACCTAAAATCTTGACTATTTAACAAGTCGGGGCAACTCTAAGAAACTGAAATACAAAATAAAGCCTTTTGACAGGCTTTTTGTTTTTTGCTAAAATTCTAAAAATGGGCACGTAGCTCAGTTGGTTGGAGCATCGCTCTGATAAAGCGAAGGTCCGTGGTTCGAGTCCACGCGTGCCCACTCGGAGATTGGAGGCGAACTCCAAATGTTGAGGGGGGAGCGAGCTTGCCTCGCTCCTGCCTCAAGAAAATAAGTTTGTATCTGTATGTTCTGGTGCTTGTATTAAACGAATTCAAACTTTCAGTATTATATTACCAAATTTAA
>CAZLTJ010000197.1:0-2767 GCA_964562425.1 uncultured bacterium | reverse complement strand
CAATACAGTAATGGACAACCTCAACGGTATCTACCTGTCTTCTTCGTGCAACAACACACTCACTGACAACACCGCCACAAACAACACATACTCCGGCATCTCCCTGTATTCTTCGAGCAACAACAACTCGCTCATGGCCAATACAGTAATGGACAACAGCAACATCGGCATCTACCTGTATTCTTCGAGCAACAATCTCATCTACAACAACTACTTCAACAACACGAACAACGCCCGGGATTCAGGAAACAACAGATGGAACATCACAAAAACTGCGGGAATAAATATCATTGGCGGTCCCTACATAGGAGGAAACTACTGGTCCGATTACGCAGGCGAGGATTTGACTGAAGATGGTCTTGGTGATACGTTAGTACCATACAATTCTTCCGGCGATATAGCAAATGGAGGAGATTTGCTGCCGCTTGTAAAACCATCTGCATCTTCTGTCTTTGCCAGTGGCGCAGGCAGTTACTCCCCCTGTCACGCTATGAATACGCAGACGCAATAGGAGGAACTAGTACTTGCAATAGGTTCACCAATGGGAAGCTGTACCGACTGGATACTGGCTATACGATTAGAATGAAATAGGCAACAGGGGCAATTACTGGGGCAACTACACAGGAACAGACGGTAATGGCGATGGACTCGATGATTCCCCTTACCGCATAGATTCCGATAACGATGAACATCCGCTGATGGTGCCGTGGCAGAATTACTTAACAGCCCTATTTCGGACGTAATAGAATTCCGAAGTCAAATGACATGAGATAGTCCCGAGAGGATTCGAACCCCTGTCACAGGCTCCAAAGGCCTTGGAATTAGAAGAAATCGATTATGAAAGCACTAAAGAAGGATTTACCGCTTGGATGAACTCAAGATGTTCAATTGAACATGTAGAGGACATGGTATCTTATCTTAATAAATATCTAACTATACGTATTTCAAATCCAACAGGATTATTTCCATTAAATGATACAATTGCAAAATATTAAACAATATCCCTGAATCTGTTGCTGATTATCTCCAGGGTAGGTCACCAAGCACAGTTGGGAGTATGCATTACTTAGCGAAAGTGAAACAAAGTGATTATTGGTATTCTAAGGTTATACCGAAGCTTATTGATGTTCTACCCTAACCTATCAAATTTACCGTATAAAGAACTTTTTGGATCTATGCCATAGGTTACATCAGATTCTCATTTTAATTGATTATATTCGTTTAAATTGCATATGAATCTTTTAGATTGCATAAACTACATAAATTAAACCTTCAACTTATCATAGACAACTTATAACCTTCTTCTTCGCTAAACTGACATACTCCCGCCATGAAATGGCGAGGGTTCCACGCCACTATAGTAAAATTGCTTACACAGGCGTTAGTTCATAGGAGAGAGTAAAAAAACATTCCCTCCTTATAACTATACTTCGGGAGCGATAGTTACATTTTGTTACAGGTTTTTATGTAACTATTAAATTGGTGCGAAGGTTAGAGAATCCATAACAATAAAAGATTGAAATCGTTAAACCTCCGATACAACATTTAAAGGATAACCGAGATTAAAATTGCTATTCGACCCATAAACAAAGTAAGTATAAAACTCTGTTTCCCATATTTCGCTATGAAATTAAGAGAGTCTGCTGCTTTTTCTGTACTGCCCGGTATATCTTTAAGTCCATCCAATGCCGTTCCCATCTTGGCTTCAAAAGTTTCTGAAGTAACATGTGGCTTTGTTGTTTCCCCCATCATATCTCAGAACACAATACTTCTTTTTCCTTTTCGTCGTCACCAGCGACAAAAACGCAAATCGTGAATTACTTTAACAAGTTTATTATTATAATCTTTCAACAGTTTTTCGGCTTTGATCTTTTCAGTTTTACGCTTTGTGAGCAACTTTTTAATTTCTTCGTTGTCATCTATTGCTGATTGAATCAACCCACCCAACTTTTTCATTTTGTTTTCTGATTTGGAGTTTCCCATCTTATTTGGTGGTCTAAATGCATATCCCCCACTTCCAGATTTGTACGTCTCAATATTGATCCCTTCAATAACATGTTCAAAGATTTTTGGAATCTGTTTTTTTTCGATATAATCCTCTAATGGCAGTTCTCCATTTCCATCCCAAATCAAAAATTCACAATTATTTTTTTCAATCATATTTTGAAAAAATGAAATTGTTTCAAAGCGAAAGGATTTTGAAAATTTTTCAAAGTCTTCAAACTTTTTTTCTGTTTTTTTATATAAGCCCCACGCGAAATATTTCCACCATTTGCGTTTGATTTCTTTATTTACCACATCAATAAATCCATTCCATTCTTGATGATTTTCCTGCGTATAATTTAACTTATTTGTGATTCCATAACATAACTTAACTTCGCCTGGTATTAACAATTTATCGTATACTTGCTGAAAACGATTATAAAAATCACTGCGTTTATGCATCCGTTTTGTCCAACATCCCACAATTATTGTGGCTAATATAAGTATAGCAACCAGAAAAGACCCAGCATAAGGTGCTGAAAAGAATGCTTTCAGCCAATTTATTATACCCATTATTACTGTTCCTACTGACTGTATTATCAGATTCATTGCAGTTGCATGAGTTGTAGCATTCTCTATCATCTCTTACTCTAATAACTTGTTTGCTATCTTCTTTTCTTCTTCCGAATCCAAGTCACATACTCCGTACTTAAGTACGAAGCCTGCCTATAATTACTAAGCACAAAGGGATATAAAGGCTTTTCTATTTTTTCATGTTAAAACT
>CAZLTJ010000196.1:0-2776 GCA_964562425.1 uncultured bacterium | reverse complement strand
AAGAAGGTTTAGGTGGTAAAAAAGAAGTACCTGTTATTCCTTTAGATGAAGTTGTTGTGACTGGGGTAGCTGCTAGTAAGTCTAGTAAAGAAGTAGCAGGTTCAGAGACTGTTTTAGAGTCTATAAATAATCTTGTGCCAGATACTTTAAAAACAAAAGCAGAGTTTGACGCTTGGGTTCAAAGTGAAAGAGGTGGCAAAGTTATAGCTGACGCATTACAGCCTGGGGGCGCTATGAATAATTACATACGATCTAGAGGTACACGAGAAGAAAGCAATAAAATGCTTGACGACGTGCTATTTAGAGTGTATAATTTTAATCCTGAAGCAAAAAGAAAAGACGGAAGCACTGTTGGACCAGAGGCTTTTGGTGAAAAAATATTTGCTGATACAGCGTGGGCTAAAGTTACTGCTAGAACAAAGTTGTTTAAAGAAGGTGAAAAGAAAAAGCTAGAAAAAAGACAAGACGATAGTACATTGCAGTTAATTGATGAGTCAACCAGTTCTTCAAAAACAATAGACGATAAGTTAGCTAAAAAACCTACTGAAACAATCAAGTATAAAGGTGAAGCTTTAAAAAATTTAGATATAACTCTAAAAAAATATGAAGCAAGTGAAGTAGCTGATCTTCAAAAAGAATTAGCTAAATTATCCTCTAAAGAAAATAAAAGGCGAAATGAGATTGAAGACCGCATAAAAGAAATAGAAAAAAATGCAATTGAAAATAAAATATCTGAAGTTATTACTGAAGCCTACAAAGGTGAAGATATAACCAGATTTAAGCAAACAGCTAATATACCAGAAGCTGTGGCTAAGCTATATGCAGATATGTTTGGTATTACTACAGGATCCGGTATTAAAGCCCTGCGTGTAAAAGCTCAAAATTTTCCAGAAGGTGATGCTGGCGGTGTCACAAGAGCTAGACAGTTTTTAATTGATAATGCAGCTGCTGATTTTGCAAGAATTCCTAGAACAAAAGATGACTTTGTAAAAGCTGGAAGAGCGGGTGGTACAGGAGTGTACCAAACAAAACTTGGAAAAGCTCTTTACAATAAAAATGGAAAGCTAACAGGAACTTTGAAAGACTACATAGATATAGTTTCAGGTAAAAATGTAACTATTAATGGCATAGAGTTTAACGCTTTAGTAAAAGGCAAAAAATTACCCATATATAGAGATGCTCAACATATAAAGGCAGCTTTGGATTTTCATATTAGAAATAGAGTTCTTGAAACTTTAGAGCCAGTTCAAGGTAAGAGAATACAAATGGGTGCTAAGTTTAGTAAAGAAGTTAAAGCAGAAGACATTAGAGATTCAGCTGAAAAAAGTACTGGTAAAATAACTGGCTCAACTCTATCAAACTACAGTGTAAAACAGTTAAATAACTTAGGTTTTAAAACACTAGCTGACATTAAAGAGTTTCTTAAACTACCAGTATTACCAGCTAGAAGAATAAGCGGAAAATTAAGAGCCGCTGATAAAGACATACCTTTAAAGTCTGGTTACAAAATGTTAGGTGGAAATCTAGAATTAATGACTGGAGCTATAAATGAGTTTTTGAGTGATTTTCCGCAATATAGAGAGATTATAAGAAAGTCCACAACTAGCTCGCTTAGTAGATCAAGTATGGGTTCTGTTAAAGTGTTTGACAGGGTTATACCTAAAAGCGACAAAAAATATGACATAATTTATAGAAATCCATATAAAGCTGGAGATAAAAAATTATCTAAAACCTTTGTTAAAGCAACAAAAAGTAGTGAGTTTCTTTCAGATCAATATGCAAAATTAGATTATCTAAAAAATTATTGGATAGATGTTCAAAGTTTTTTAAAGAAGAAACCTGAGTTATCTTTTTTATTCGAGCAAATGTTAGATGATGCGCAAAACGATATGGGTAGCTTAATGAGAATAAGTCCTCCTATATTATATCTACCTTTAAACAGTAAAGGTGAAGTAGATTTTAACGTTGAAATTAGAGAAGAGCATAACATGCCTCAAAACAACGTAGGCAGTATGCTTTTAGATGCGGCTATAAATGGAAATGTGGAACAAGTTTTTAAAATTGTTTCAGCAACATATATGCAAGGACCGCTAACAATAGCTGATGACAATAAGGTAAATATAAAGTATAGTAGGTCTATGCCTGATTTTTTCTGGGACACTATGGTTCCTAGAATACTATCAGGTGACTTAAAAATACCAGAAGGAACAGCTTCTTTGATAAGACTAGTTGAGTCAGATATAAATCTAGACAATTATAATTTTTTACCAGAAAATAAAACTTTTTCAGAATACTTTTTTAATACTAATGGATTACCTACAAATATACAGAATAAGTTATTAAAAGATTTTTTTGCAGGTAACGCTACTTTAGAGCAAATTAGAAACCAAGGATTAGCTTACAGTAAATTAGCCCCAGGAATGGCTAAAGCTTCTAAGGAAAATAATAATATATTACCTGAAGCTATAAAGTACGATAAAGATATTACTGTTCCTATGAGCATTGCTGCTTTAGAAAAAACCGATAAAGCTTTAGAACTTGCTAGAAAAATAGATCAACCTGTTAAAAAAATTAGAGTGTTTGACTTTGACGATACATTGGCTAGAACTAAAAGTAATGTACTATATACAATGCCTGATGGAACTACTGGAGCTATAGATGCTGCTACATTTGCTAAAGAAGCAGGTAACATGGAAGCTGAAGGGGCTCAATGGGATTTCTCTGAGTTTAGTAAAGTAATGCAAGGAAGTAAAGGACCACTATTAGATGTAGCTAA
>CAZLTJ010000195.1:622-2783 GCA_964562425.1 uncultured bacterium | reverse complement strand
GTAATATATAGAGATGGGAATTTACAGAACTTTTAGGACTTGACTATGGAAAAAAGAGATGAATTATATACACACGATAAATTTTTTAAGGAAATTCAAACAAATAAAATAATCCGTGACCATATATTAAATAAATATTCTAACATATAAAAGCATGGTTTCAAAGTACTTGTGTGAAATATATAATAATAAAGAACTTTTAGCTCTCATGAAATAAATGATGTATATGGGGACAAGAAGATGTAAACTATCCCACAGGGAACAATTAATTTTAAAATTGTAGTATAGAGTAATTATTAAGGATTGTTAGTTACATGAAACAATACGAACATGTTATAAGAGTGATGGAAAATAATAGTGGATATGCCACGCTGGGATACTTGTATCAAAATGTTAATGTGAAGGATTGGAAAACCAAAACTCCTTTCGCTTCAATAAGACGCATTGTGCAGGATAGCAGGTTTTTCTTTAAAATCAGACCGGGCTTATGGGCATTAAAGGATTACAGAGAAAAGGTTTTAGGGAAATTCAATTTAAAGACAAATGATAAGAACCAAGAAAATCTTTTTAACCATACATATTATCAAGGATTAATTGTTGAAATTGGCAACTTGAAAAATTACAAAACTCATGTCCCAAATCAAGATAAGAACAGATTATATTTAGACAGGTCATTGAAAGAGGTAACTAACCTTCAAGAGATTTACGAGTTTACTTATCCTGCTATTGTAAAAAGGGCAAGTACCGTTGATGTAATTTGGTTTAATCATAGAAAATTGCCTTATGCTTTTTTTGAAGTTGAACACTCAACTGATTTTCAAAATTCACTGGGTAAATATTCAGATTTGCAAGATTTCAATTCCAAATTTTTCTTTGTAAGTCCGGTTGAAAGGAGACGAAAATTTGAGGACATTATTAATATTGCCATTTACAAGGAAATCAAGAATAGCGTTCAGTTTGTAGATTATGATTTCATTTCAAATCTACATACAAAAACTTTTGAAATAGCAGCATTACAAAAGCAAATAGCATTATGAAATACGGGATACTTCTTAATGACAAAGATTTTTCTTTCCAACCTAATTCAGATTTTATGAAATTGGATTTGTTTCGGGAAAAATAAAATGAAACCAAGAAAGAGAATTCATGATCCACGAGAGTCATTAGCTGATAAATTAAATAAAGCTGGTATCGATGCTCAAAAAGCTTTTTTAATAGCATTAGACGCAGGAAGAAATTTAGTTGACAAGGAATATTTAATAGATTTGGACTTAAGAGGTGAGCAATTGAAAGTTGCAGAAAATTTTGTTAAGAATTTTTATTGGGGAGATTAAATGTCGACTTTAAAAGTTTTTGCAAGAGCTATTTCCTACAGATTGGCCGATGAATGGGATGGTGCTTCTGAATTTCCTGAAGATACAATTTTATTACGCAAGGTTCTAGAGAAGTTGTTAACAGAGAATCCAGAAGACTGCAAAAAGCTAATAGGAACTGGCATAATTGAGGAGGATTATTTAGAGCAATTATCATAAATAAAGGATGGGCCGGTCATGTATTTGAAAGATATTTAGAAGTTCCTATAAACTCAGCACAGTCTCCAAATTTTGGTTCATGGGAATTAAAGTCAATCCCATTGAGATATAAAAAGAATGGGGAACTCACATTCAAGGAAACCATGGCTATTACTATGATCGATCCAATTAATGTCTGTCAGAAAGAATTTAAGGAGAGTCATTTATTGGCTAAACTTAGAAAGGCAGTAGTGGTTGCACGGATTGTTGGAGACTCTGTAGATGAACCTACCTATATTCATTCTGTTGTTGAGTTCGATTTGCACGGAAAGTTATATAACGCCGTAAAGGCTGATTACGACCTTGTCAGGCAAACTCTTCTTGACCCACAAAAGGGATTTGATGCCTTAACCGGAAAAATGGGATACTATATTCAGCCTAGGACTAAAGGTGCCGGTCATGGTTCTACTACGAGAGCATTCTATGCAAGACCAAGATTCTTAAAAGTATTTATAGAAATATGATTCTAACGAATCGCTCAACCTGACCTGTGTTCCGCTGGCGCTTCACCCAGACAGGTTAGCTCAGTCGTTAATCTCCAATCCAGAAACTAAAAAACATCGAACAATCCAATAACACTACTTTTATAT
>CAZLTJ010000195.1:0-612 GCA_964562425.1 uncultured bacterium | reverse complement strand
AGGATATTGAAAAAATCCTTTCGGATTTCAGGAGTGTTGCTCAGGAATTAGTTTATTTGGCTGGACTGAAATAAATATAAATATCCTTTAACATATGTGACAATCCGCACCGAACAATTGCATTCACTCGGATGTGAGTTCCGCTGCGCTCCACTCACACCTGTGATACAAAGCGTTGAGGCTGTGAAAAAAGTTAAGCTTCATAAATTTTTTGAAAATAGTAATTTGGAACCTATTGATATTGTTAGCTCCAAATCCCCCACAGTTTTGGGCAAATTGATAGTTTGGGACTTATTCTAAAACCTCGTTAAATAGAATTATTAAAGAAATAATAGTGACCAGAATATAGAAAGACTTTTCCATGAAGTGTACGGGATGTTTTGAGGAATTGAATGAGGGTGAAAAGGCATATGCAACAGTAGTTGGAAGCATTGAACCATTTAAATACAGCTATGATGGGCTTGGTTTTTATTCTGATGAGATAGAACCATGGGTGACTGTGCTCTGTGAAAAGTGCGGGATGAAGTTGCATAATTTCATTGCTGAACAATTGCAGGCCAAACATCTCTAATAAAGACGCTCTTTAATAATATCATCAAATAAGAATTGGGA
>CAZLTJ010000194.1:0-2791 GCA_964562425.1 uncultured bacterium | reverse complement strand
GGGATACCTCGACGATGATTCGATTCTGCATAAATCGTTTGACAGATATGATTGGCACTGAAATGGATGTTCCATGGTGCGTGAAATTCAACGACACAACGGGTATTGCTGAGCGGAAAAATCTGCCCGAGGATATCGCGATTGAAGTATTTCCCAATCCATTTAATTCCTCATGTCGAATTACAGCACCAATTGGCTCAAAGATAGAAATATACAATTTGCAGGGAAAGCTTGTCTGGGAATCGCAATCAAAAATGGATCGTCTCGAGAATGATGAAGATACATTCTCTTCACGGGGAGATGGATTCACGATAAGGAATTTTGTCTGGCAACCAGATGAATCGATTGGGAGTGGTGTGTATTTGGTCAGTGCTAATTACAAGAATATTAAAGTTGTCAAGAAGATTGTTTATTTGAAGTAAAAAAACTGAATTATATAGAATCACATAAAAGTTATTTTATTCAACAGTTTATTTTTTACGAAACTTCTTATTTTCTGGTGTAAATACTTTATTAGATGATAAAGTATCCACAAAGATAATCGAACCTTTTGTTTCATTTTGAAATTTGTAAATCTTTTCTCCAGGTCTTGACATTCCCAATCTGATTCTTGCTATTTCCTCAAGAAAAAGTGTATCGCAGTTTAGACGATGAATAATGAGTAATAAAGAATCACTTCGTGCGTATTCTTGTGATATTAATTCATTTAATTGAGATTTGTAAATTAATTTATTCTTAAATGTGACAAATCCTGTATCACCGGCAAAGAGATCGTAAGTCAAAATTGGAACTAATACTATTAATAGTAATACTTTAAGATATTTCTTGTAAGGAAATTTTCGGTTTATTTGTCTTTCCTTATGTCGTAACCGTGTATTAATATAAGTCATTTCATTTTCCCCATTTGAAAAGAGGAGACCAAGCTGGCGAAACATTATCGTTCACACTATTGGTAATTCGTCGTATCTGAGAACCATCGAAGAGCATTTCATATAGTTGATATGCACCCAATCTGTCTGATGAGAAAACTATGTGATAACCGTCCGGAGCCCAATCTGGATCCTCATTATTGCCAATAGAAGTTAGATAGGTTATATTTTCGCCGGATACATCAGTAACAGCAATGTCAAATTGACCTCTAGTACGAGATGCATAAGCGATCTTATCTCCTCTTGGCGACCAAGAAGGTTGATCGTTGTAATCACCTTCGAATGTTAGTCTTCTTACGTTAGCTCCATCCTCATCCATTATATAAACCTGAGGAGTTCCCGATCGATCTGATGTAAATGCTAAGTAATGCCCGTCTGGTGACCAGGAGGGTGAGGTTTCTATGTTATAATTATGAGTCAATCGTTTTAAGGATTTCGTTCGAGTTTCGATAACGTAAATTTCTGAATTTCCATCTTTAGATAGAGCAATAGCAATTTTTCGACCATCCGGTGAATATGCTGCTGCTGCATTTAGCCCATTAAATCTGCTGAAGATTTCAGTTTTTCCGGTTTCAAAATTATAAATAAAAAGGTCAGGATTTCCTAATCTAAAACTTGTAAATGTCAATGATGAAAGATCGGGAGACCAATCAGGTGTTAGAGATATATGTCCTCCCGATGAGATTTGACTAATGTTATATCCATCATAATCGCATGTATATAATTCTTTATTTCCTGTGCGTTTAGATATAAATGCGATTTTTGATTGTGCGATTCCTTTCTCGCCCGTTAACGTCTTGACAATATCGTCGGATATTGAATGAACTATATGTCTCAGATCATCTAGACTGCCTTTAATGTTACGTTTGTAAATACTTCTATTAGCACCGATAGAAAATAGTCGAGCTTCAATCTGTAATTCAATCCCAATTTTCTTAAAATTTCCAAGGACAACGGCTTGGACACCAGAATTTAGCCAATCTACTTTTATTATTTCGGACTCGGATCTAACCATTGTAGGGAAAAATTCAAAATTTAAAACTGTAAAAAAAGGGGAAAATGCCAAATCATCAGTGATTATTTGAGCTATATTATTTCCGAGACCGGTATCAATTGCTTGACTTGTCGAATCGAGAACAAATGGCATTATAGCAATTCTAATTCGTTCGGTTCCCCGATCGGTAATCTTTAAATGTACCTCTTGTGGTAATAATATACTTATGTAACATATTATTACAGCGTAGATTACCCTCATTATATAAACCTCTTATTTAAAATATAATCATAACCTATGAAATATTATGATAATGGCAAGCACTTATTTTTCTAAATTTGAAAAGTATTAATTAATAATCTTGGTTAATCCTAAATATGAAATAGGAGCATCTGAAAGGAGATATAATCAGAAAATACTTTGAGGTACAATAAATAAAAATGGTGGGCGATAATGGATTTGAACCAATGACTTCTACCATGTCAAGGTAGTACTCTAACCAACTGAGCTAATCGCCCACACTCTGTAAATCAAAATTGCTTCTCGTATAATCAAGCGGTTTTTAACGGAATAAAAAAATTTATGTATCGCTTATATGTCAAGAGTTTTTATTGCAAACTCTTAATTCATGTATTTGAACTAACCGATTGATAGAATTAAACCAATAATAAAAAAAAAGTCATTTTATTTGCTGGATTGCAAATGCAACTCCAGTTTTTATTCATATTTATAATTGTATTTTAAGTATGTTCGTAATGTTGTAAAGTTTCTTATAGATAGTTTTTTTTTAAAATTCAAGTTAAGTAGATTACTTGTTCTTCTCATCTTCAGTTAAAGCTTTCTTCGCAGCCTTTGCTTTAGCTTGTTC
>CAZLTJ010000193.1:0-2812 GCA_964562425.1 uncultured bacterium | reverse complement strand
GGTATTTTTATATGGATGGATGACTGAAGAAAAGCCTGGAACTGACACTTGGAGCAGTTGTTGCGGGGCAGTTGTTACGAAATAGGCCCAAGTGTTGTTCCTTGAATGTTGGCTCTTATGTGATAAAAGAGAAAAGTCATGAATAATACCATAGCAATCTTTATTGCAAACTACACTATAGGCAATAGTCCATCTATAATAAATTTGCTTGATTTGCTGTCAGAGCATTACTGTATCCACTTATTTTTATCCAACGTGCAATTAAAGAATGTGAACGTCTTAAAAAGGCAAAATATTGAAGCCATTGATTGCGAAAAAATAAGCGATAGACCATTTTCTCAAAAAATCAATAAAAAATATTTAAGCTGCTATGATTCTTACATAAGTTTTGATCCCCATGGCTTTGTTCTTTGCAAAGAATTATTCCCCGACGCAAGACCCATATATTATAGTTTAGAACTATATATGAAAAATGATCATTTTGGTCTGGACTACCCAAAATATATCATTGACAAAGAAAGAAAGGAAATCAATACCATTAAGGGCTTAATTATACAATCAAAAGAGAAAGAGTATCTGTTCAGGAAGGATTACCATCTCTCAGATGAAATTCCCTCTTTGATATTACCTGTAACCTATAAAGGGTTATCCGTTAAAGAACGGTCCCAGAAGCTCAGAGAAAAACACCAAATAGATAGACATAAAAGAATTGCGTTGCATTTAGGGGGCATTGCTGAATGGTTCTCCTGCATCGAGCTTGCAGTGACTTTTTCAAAACTTAAGAACTGGGTTTTATTTTTTCAAGGCTATTCAGATCAAAAATACCTCACGTTGCTAAAAGGCGTACTTAGCAAATACAACATTACAAATGTCATCATTTCTGAAGAAACTTATGACGACATCGAAGATGTTGACCGTATTATTATGTCCTGTGATATTGGGATTGCCTGGTATAACGATGTATCGATAGGTTTCAGAACAGCGGGAAAATCTTCGAGTAAAATCGTGGCTTATCTGAGATTCGGTTTGCCAATCATAGCCAAGAAATATCCCAGTACCGTAGAAGCAATAAAAGAGAAAGGGGCTGGGGTGTGTGTTGACGACTTTGTTGAAATACCAAGTGCACTATCTCAAATTGAAAGGAATTACGAACAATACTCAGAAAATGGGTGCAGGGAATATGATAGAACTTACTGGTTTGGAAACTATAAGAGAAAAATAATCGATTTTATTGAAATGAGAAATGTGAATAATCCGACTTATCATTTTAGCTGGGATAAAATACTTGCTGACAAAAACGTTCTGGACTTTATGGCTACGGATGAGTTGTGGGGTGAAAATCAAGGTACTGATAATACTGGGCGCGTAGTCTGGCGTAAATATCTTAACAACAGAATTGCTAACAGAAAAGAAAAAACACGTGTATTAGAAATAGGGTTTGGTTCAGGGATAGATTATAAGGCCCTTGATGAAGAAGGTATCTTAGACAGTGGAAAAATTGAGTACTTCGGAACAGATGTAACTCGGAAATTTGTAGAATACGCTCAACAAAATCTTACAAAGATGAAGGCTTTCAAAATTGACGGTTATAACCTTCCTTTTCAAGATGATTATTTCGATGTTGTTTATTTGCGACATGTTTTGGAGCACCAAACCCACTATCGCTTTTTACTTTCAGAAATTTTCCGCGTTTGCCGAGTAACTGTATTTATCATCTTTTTTATAGAGCTATCTGATAATGAACATGATATTATCCGACCCGGTGACACATTAAATCACTATTTTTTTAACAACATTTATTCTCGTAAGCAATTTTATTCATTTGCTGAGCAGAATGGATTTACCCCTCACGAAATAGCTACTTTTTGTAAAAATGGGAAAACCGATCAAATAGTTGTCTTAACGCGCAAAACAACAAACAATCAGAAGTCTAAAAGTGCCTATTTGCCAGGAACTTCAAGCAACATTAAAAACGATATTTCTCGCCGGTGTGATATCACATATGATCGCCAAAGTGCAGTTAGATTTCATCGAAATGTCAAAGCCCGTCCAGAGGTGAACAAATGGGAATTATCTCATTTCGTAATAAATAATTTGGTTCCAATTGTCGGGATTCACCCATTTCCGGTGGATGAATTATTGTTGATATGTTCCGCAGTCGTGTACTTTAATCCGGAGATTATTATTGAATGGGGGACTCACATAGGTTGTAGTGCAAGGATTTTCTATGAAATTACGAAACACTTCAAAATTTCTGCCGAGATTCATTCTATTGATTTGCCGCTCCATGTTAATCATCCTGAAAACATATCAGAGGGAAGAGCTCATTTGGTAAAAGGCCTTCCTGTTCACCTGCATTTAGGTGATGGGCTCGATGTTGCCAGGGAATTGTTGCGGAGCAAGAGAGACCTTTTTCCGTTAATTTTTGTGGACGGCGATCACGATTACGGATCAGTTATCCGAGAATTAAACGGTATTAGATCTGAAGTGGAAAAAGCAGTAGTACTTGTTCATGATACATTCTATCAAGTGGCTGAATCAAATTATTATTGTGGGCCACATAAAGCTGTCAGAGAATTTGCCGACCAAAACGGGGTCGAAGTTTCGTCAACCATTTTGGGCCTCCCGGGGATGAGCCTTCTTTGGTGGAATAATTCAAGTTCAGATAGATCGAGAGCCCCCTTTAATCGTTCAGATATAGGAAATGAAATTAAACTAAACAAAAATAGTCACAAAAAACAAGATCTGTCAATTCTCCATACGGTCGAGTTTTACCATCCGCAGGTTGGTGGTGCCGAGATTGTTGTTCAGG
>CAZLTJ010000192.1:0-2846 GCA_964562425.1 uncultured bacterium | reverse complement strand
AATTTAATATCGATTGCGAGCCTCCCGCAAAAATAAATTCTGAAAATTGTATTGGAAACCAATAATGGGAAATATTCTTAAAAATAAATTCACTTATTTTCGACAAATTTATACTTTTAAATTTATTATAAAAACACGCAAAGCTACGTTTATTGATTCCTGAAGAGAGTTCTTTAATCTTCGTATAAGTTGGAATTGCATTAGAGCATATAAAGCAATAAGGAATATTTGCTTTTGTTAATTTTTTATAAATAAAATATGTTTTAAAACTATAGCCTGCCGCTATTGAAATAATAATTGTATCTTTCTTTAAATTCGCTATCGCCTGTTTTGCTTCTATTTTTCTTAAATATATTTTATAGTAGCTATGCTTCGAAATATCAATTGAATCTATAGGTTTTACAGCTTGATATGCTTCTGGATGGATAATCGGTGTAAAGTCCCATACTTCTATAAGGAATCCGTTATTATTCATAATTTCGATTCCAAATCGTTTATAATCCCTTTGACAAAACGGTGCAAAAACAAAATAAATAACTTTTTTAATCTTCATTGTAACCATTGCCCCGTATTCTTTTAATATGAATATCATTCAAATTATAATTATAAATTGAAAATTAAGATATCGACACATAAAATAAAAAGCCGCGTCTAATAAAAATAGGAGATAATATTTTATAATTTCGAAACAAAATTTTATAACTCTAATATTTTCAATATCTTGAGACACTTGCCAAAATCGTATCACATTTGCCAATGGCTGCAAGTTGTTTTTCATAAGCTGCGTGTATCTCGGGCGAATTAAGAAAATGCCATTTTTGATGACCGCCGGGTTTCCCATTTTCCAGCCAGTAAAGGTGGTTAGCCAGTGGATATCTTTGAATCTGTTTGATATAATTCACCTTTAAGTTGACTTGGGTAAATAGCATTCTCAGAGTTTTTGCCGTAAATAAAAACAGATGACAGCTCCAATAGGTAAAATTGGAAAACGGTTCGCACTGGTAAAGGGTCAATAATGCATCATCGGCATTCGGAACTTCTACAATAATCTGTCCGTCATTTGCCAGTATTTCACTTAATTCAACCAATATTGATTTTGGATCGGGAATATGTTCCAACACATGAAACATGGTTATTATATCGTACCCCCCCCTCTCTCTCTCTCGAATATCGCTCGGAATATCGGAGAGATTTTTAAAAATAGTGAGGTTACAGCTTTTATAATGACTGTTCAGACGTGTTTCCAATTCTATGCCATGCACCGTAGCAACCAGCTCCCGTGCCTTTAAAATAAATCCGCCTGTCCCACATCCAAAGTCCAATAGTCGCTGGTTTGGTAACGCTAACTTGAGATATTGGAAACGCCGTTCGTCATCCCATTCTGTTTCTCTACTCCAAGCTTGGATGTCTAAAGAATTTTTTCCGTGCATCCCTGAATTTTCATAAAATCTATCTCCAATATGATCAAACGATGAAAGAAAAACCAGTCCGCATGATACACATTCAAAGATTTCCAATTCTGGTCTGTCACGCACGCTACCAGGTCTTTTGTTGAACTTTGTACCACCACACAGATAGCATTTTTTTTGGTGGTTAGTTTTTTCGTTTATTATCATGCTCTTCTCCGTTTTCTTATGGTTAATTCTATTATCGGTTAATTTGTTTATTTGAACTTTCCCGTTTTCTCAATCTACCAATCATCAAACCCCCGTCGGTACTCCCCAGAAGTCACAATAACTACAAAGTGGTATTTTATCTCTTCTTCCCTGAATGTGATACTGCACCCATTCTTTTCTTTTTAGTCCGTTCCAGATGTCTAATAATGGATCTACAGCAGCATCTCCGATTATTCCCAGTCCCTTGGGATCGAATCTTACACATATGGAGACTTTGCCAAATCTATTGATAGCCATATGATTCAATATTTCCAAGCAGATTCCGATTTCCGGCACAGTCGGGTTTTTAGTATATTTGAAGCTCCCAAGAGGGTTATGTAATATCCTGGTAGCGATAATCCCGTCTAACTTGCGCCACCTTTCTGTATTAACATTTCCTAAACATCTATATATCATATTCGGCTTTCTATCACCTTTAATCTCGAGAAATTTTTTTACTAATTCGTACTGCTCGTCACCTTCAGGATCCCTTTCGAAGACTGAAATGGTTATGGTATCCAGGTTATCAATGATTTCATCAGCCTTATCAACAATAAGTTTGGCATTAGTATCAACGCATTTTACTTGATTTTTAAATAAACGCACTGCTTCACCGAATCTAGGATAAAGCAATGGTTCTCCATTATTATGAAATTGCACTACTATTCCTTCAGGTAATTGTTGCGCTATTTTCTTAACTAATTCAAAATCCATATCACCATAATTCATAGCTATTTCCGGGTATTCTCTGTCTGTCTTTCTTCTGCCGCACATCCAGCAGTTTTTATTGCATCTGCTGGTCAATTCAAGGTGGATGCAATATAATCCGTTAAAATATTTTTTCATTTTTTTCTCCTTAATACCTTGCTCGGTTTAACTGCGGTTGAGAGTAACATGATTTCCTGTGAAAATCTCACAAGTTTATTGTAAGGTCGCAGGGACCGAGGCGCTATGAGCGCTACAAGCAAACAAAAAGGCTTCAACCAAGGTAATGACCATAAAAACGGAAGCTGTCTGAATTTCTCCACTTTTACATCATTAAACGTATTAATTAAAAACCATCTTCTAAAGAAATACGGAGAGGGACCATCAGCTTTTTTTGCCTTTCATAGATTTGCTGTATTCTTTAATTTGAAAAATTATATCAACCCCAACATTTTCACTCCATTTATCTAACAGCATTTTTGTAAT
>CAZLTJ010000191.1:0-2922 GCA_964562425.1 uncultured bacterium | reverse complement strand
ATAAGCCTTTAGCCCTGAGCTTGCCTGCACTCAGCTTCGTCGAAGTGTCGAAGGGGCATTCTGAACGGCCTGTCCTCCGTTAGGAGTCCCTAGGACTGAGCGAGGTCGAAGGAGCGAAGAATCTCAAGAATTATAGAAATTACTGATTCATTACTTTGATTTTATGATACAACTCTTTCAGGGTTGGGCGAAGGTCTTTTTCTAATTGAGACCTTATATCATCTTTCAGATCAACCGTATTATTATCGCTACCTATGCCGGTTAATTTATACCTGCCGTCATCGGTTTTTGACCACTTGCCACCCAATTGCTCCCTGATAACACAACCAAGAAATGCAGATACTGCAAACAAAGTTAGATTTTTATTTTCCGGCTCGCAACTTTTTAAAATCTCTTCCAGATCATCAAAGCTGGACTCGTCAGGTGCTAACTCAATACCTACGGCTTTATAGCTTTCATGAAAAGTCATTACACTTACCATAAGGGATTGGTCAGCTTCCAAACAATGCTGAAATGCCTTGTCAATCGGGGATGGCCTGAAAAAACTCTTTATAAGTTCAAATACCATACCTTTATACTTACATTCATATTGCCTTTGTCACTAATCAATTATGGGCCCAAGACTTTAATAGCTGTCTGCTCACTATTATAATGTCTTAAGTGCTTCAAGAATTACGATTGGATAACCTATAGTAATGGAATTGATCGTACCATTTGGAGAATGCATAACGCTACCGCATCGGATTCGATAGAGCGTGGTGATTCTTCGTCTAAATGTTGTCTTGGCACCAAGTTTCTCAAGACATTCCATAGGATCTTTTGCAAATTTGTTTGAATCATGCCAAAACAAAAGTCGTTCTCCAATTGTCGATTGTCTCAGCTCAGGCTCGAAGCTCTGTGTTATATGGTCTAGAGCCGAAAACTCGGATACAAAAACCCCACGATCTTTATCTGGTTGCTTCGATCTCTCAAGCAAGTACAAACTACTCTCAAGGGATTCTGATTCTGAAGAGTCAGAGATCTCTTGAATCGATATCCACAATCCAAAACCGTTAAAAGGAATTGTCTCATTCTCCTTGGGTGGCAAAAGGACACGAAAAGCATCACACGTCTCTAGCCTAAAAACCGGGCCTAGATGATAATCTGTATCGCTATTTGGTCTTTTCTCTGAAAGACCTTTTTCCAGCTTTCGAAGATAAGAAACCAATGATTTTAGTTTTTCAAGATTTGTTAACGGACGAGAATGATGGGTCTTACTACGTGATACTGATATTCCTGTCGTTGATAAATTAACATTCCATAAAGGGATTTTATCTGTTGTTCCTTGGGGTTGTATCTGTTCAATATAGCTGTTTAATCGGACTTCATCGATGTAATGGAATTCGTATAAATCAGACATCTTTATATTCCTCATCCAAATATTGATTATATTTCCCCCTATAATAATCAATCAGTTAATCAAGTACGTTCCCCGTTATGCTCTCGCGCTCCCAAACATAATAGGCAGCTTTCCCTATTTTTCTGTAACAAAATATGGGATATGAACCGAATTGATATCAGCCTCTTCAGTAATCTCAATTTCCTCAAATTTTGCGTCAAGGTATTTTCTACTAAAAACCAACACACATTCACCAATAAAGTGTAAAAAATGTTCAGTAAGTACTGATATTTCTTTTAACAAATTTTCCATTTGAGTTTTTTCTTTTTTGGTTTTTACCATACTCAGGAGAGCATGGTTTATCAAGGTATCTGATAATTCGTAAAAACAGTTTCCATGATTCTGGGAGAAATACATAAAAAATTTCTCGTCGTTAGGTCTTGGTTTTAAAATTTCTTCTATCATGTTTGCTGATTCTTTAGAATAGTGAAAAGAAAATTTATTTCGGATTTTTCTGCATAGATTGTGATTATTTTTAAAATAATTTTCTATGTATTCACAGTTTTTCTTTGCTTCTTCCGAAAATCCTTCATAATAATCATCTCTTATCGGTTTGAAAAACCTATTTAATAAAAGCCATCCTTCCCACAATTTCCCGGCCAATAATCTAATCATAAATAATGCTTGCATATTATGTGCTCTTCTTGTTATTTCATTTTGTTCATCAATACTTGCAGAAAAGATTGCGTATTTCTGCAAAACATATACCTCATTAGTGCAAGTAGTTAATTGAACAAAATATTTTCTTTCGTTAATTGGGATTGCAAGAAGTTTATCCTTTGTTATCTCTATTTTTATCAATTTCATAACAGTCTATCATAATAAGTTTATCAAATTAACAAATAATCTTAATAGGAATTGATTTTCCTATTTTTCCCCTTTACAGATACGTGCCAAGCTATAAGCGCACTAATAATAGCAGCTACTGTTGCCAACACGGCTATTTTGTATTGCTTATTTGCTGTTTTGCAAGAATCCATCATAATATGTGTTTGCAAAGCTTGGTTAATGTTTTGAACTAGCTCGGACTCTTGTATGGGAGTCTGGGTTCGATATAAAGATCCTTTATATTCTGTACTTCCAGCAATTTTTGTGGCTATAGTACCAGCCCCAACTCTTTTTGCTAAGATCTTAAGCTGAGAAATTCTTTCTGGCTCAGGATCGTTGCTATCGGTGATTTTTGTCAGCTGTTGTATTGATAATTTTATTTCTTCGCGCGTCATTGCTCCCTCTGTCATATACATATCGTGAAATAGAATATAAACAGCTATGATAATTAACGCAATAACAGCAATACTTTGAATAATAGACATTCTTTTGATGGTCATATTTTTTACCTTTGAATGTTAGTTGTGTTCTAAGTCGTTAGGGAAAGTCACTGTTTTCTTCTAACTGTCTCAAAGTAATTATTGTGAAACCCAAATCCATGGATGTCTCGCTTGCTCGCTCGTTAATGAGAAATATACGCTAATTCCGCGTGATTT
>CAZLTJ010000190.1:0-2924 GCA_964562425.1 uncultured bacterium | reverse complement strand
GCCAGTTAGGGCTCTTCAACCGGGAACCGTGAACGTTGAACCGCTCAACCCAGGTTATACACCATATGATAAAATCGGAACTGAATTGAATCAATATGTTATCAAAGGCAAAATGAGTTTTATACACCAAAACTGGTGCATTTCTCGTTTGGCTATATGCTTTTATTTGTCCGTTAATTATTAGTTGGCAAGGACTGAACCCTTATGAATGATCTTTCAATGAGAGAATACCAGCTTCTATTTGAAAAGGCACAAATTCATTTTAAGCACAAATTAAATGATGTACAAATTCGCCAAGCCCTTGATTCATTCATTTCGATCTTTTCAGGATTTGAAATAGTACTTACGGCTGGTTTCTCCCATGTGATCGTCAAGCAGCATAAGATGCAAGCGCCAATTGATATCATTACAGAGATGATTCCAGCATTAGTGACCGCTCACATGTATTTTGGGGATTCGTTACCTAAGGAACTCATTAGGAAGCTAACAAACAAAACACAGATTTCTGATACTATCTTTGAGCTTAATTGTATCAGTTTTTTCCAGGGTAGCCATAAAATTGTATACGAGCCGAAACTACGAGACGGAAAAGTACCAGACCTAATGATAAGCCTTCATGGCGAGTCTGATGTCTATATAGAATGCAAATCTCAACATATTAGTGAAACTGAATATCATAGGATTTTTAATAAATTTACCTCTGACCTCTTTGCCGTTATTAAAGAGAGTTCACTTCCAAAAGTCGCCTTTGATAAAGGTTTGCGTATGGAAGTTTATCTTTCGAAAACACCAAATAAAAAAGAAATAGCAGAATTAGAAAAAAGAATAGAAAGCATATCAATGGTAGATTTGAAGAGCGGTGTGCAATTTAATGATAACATTAAATTAATCGCTAAGCCAAAAGAAGAGGCATATGATCAAGAGCCATCGATGCACATTGCAGAGATAACAGTAACCGATAGACCTACTAAACTTCACCACGAAAATGCACATCTTGTGATTTATAGCTGGCCAAGTCTCGATGCAAAACGGAGGCGCTCACAGCGAGAGCTGTTAAAAAAGGCTCGCAAGAAGTTGATGAATGTACCAAATAATTCAATTGGAATGATTTGTATGCAACTCTATGGCGTTAAAAATTTTATAAAATATTTGAAAAGTCTACTGTCTCAGGATGAATTTAGTAATATTCCATTTGTCTGGTTAAATCCTTTCCATGAATCTCGGCTTGTTTTTCGAAATGATAATTTTGAATTAATGAATATCCTTTTCAAAGGATTGATAAGTAGGTAATAGCCCTTACTTGCCAACATCTCACTGGAGTTCGACGCGGCTTATCGCCGCGCCACTCAGCTCCGAGTTCGGCAGAAAGAATGATTCATGATGCCAAAATTATATTCATATGTTGTTGATCATGATTATGGTTACGCTCCAAATCCGTTTGATGGCTACTGCACACTTGCCCAATGTATGTATGTTAAAAAGTCGAAAAACATCACTGATGTCGCTGAACCTGGTGACTGGATAGTCGGAACAGGAGGGGTTAAAAGTGTAAGCGCAGGTCATGGGAAAATCATTTATGCTATGAGAGTTGATGAGAAAATTACCCTTGCAGAATATTATTCAGATCCTCGATTTAAAGGTCGCAAGGATATTAAGCGGTGTGATAAAAGCAATACGACACGTTCTGCCCTAATTTCACAGCACTATTTTTATTTTGGAAAAAACGCGATATCGATTTCTAAAATTCCACAGAGATACCTTGATCATCCGTTAGAAAAGAAAGGTCCACGATACAGATGCGACTTCGATCCTCGTTTCATAAAGAATTTTACAACTTGGTTAGAAAGAAAATATCGAATCGGCGTTCATGGTGACCCGTGTGGAAGCTTTGAAAATATCACGAAAGTCCGTTTGAAATGCCAATCTGGTCATTGCCGGAAGAATATAAATTCCAGGAAACAAACGAGCGGCAAATGCCGAACCCAGCAGTCCACCGGACAACGAAAACCTCGCGGTTTTCCATGCCGGTGACCGCCAATGTTCTGACTGACTATGACATTACTTGTTTCATGGATAGGAGTTGACACCCACGGCACTGCATCCGCTTATATCGCTGCAGATAGTCGTGTAAGTTGGGGTGATATTGCTATTTTTGACCATGGAAGGAAAGTTTTCGCATTTCGTCACTCACCAGATATACTTGGGTATTGTGGTGATGTGCTCTTTCCTACAATGGTTCTTTCTCAAATAGCAGAAATGGCGGATCAAGGTTTACTATTCTCGCCTCAATCGTCGTGCAAAGAAAGATTTGAATCGATTAAAGAAAAACTTGTGCATCAGTTGCACAAATACCCGAGGATGGTGGAAGGGATTACGGCAGATATATTGGAGGTGATACACATTTCCAGAGACCCAACTAATAATTTGAAATTCGAGTGTCGACTCATTGAATGGACGCGCGAAAATGGCTGGTCTGGGAAAGATATAGCGATGCCAAAAAAGTCGGATATATTTTTTATACTCGGATCAGGTTCAAAGGAATTCAAAACTAATTTTGACCGTTATAAAAAGGGACCTGATCGTGGTACAAGCCGCAGTGTATTTCACTGTTTTTGTGATACCCTATTCAACATTAAAGATGAGAAGTGCGGTGGTGCACCACAATTAGTCGGCATATACAGAAAGCCTGATTCGTCGGCTATGACGTATGGAATAATAAAGGAGAAACAGAGATATTTCCTCGGTGCACGGATAGATAAAGATGTTGATTTCAATCGTGTTGAATGGCGAAATGATTTATTTGAGCTTTGCGATGGGAAGACAATGAAGAAATTTGCAGAAGCTCAATCTCAACCAGATAATTTAAGAAGGAATTAACACAGGCAACTCCCTGGACCCCCACCACTTTCAAATTAAAAATTTTA
>CAZLTJ010000189.1:0-2937 GCA_964562425.1 uncultured bacterium | reverse complement strand
TGTGGAAGAATATGAATCTATACGAAGTTTATCATAGTGCCATGTTACTAAAGTCCTTTTAGCAACAAAGGCATAAGCCTGACCATCAATTACATCTTCAAAGTTTGTATAGCCTAGAGTAGGTAAGTTGCCAGCATTTGTGTAGCTTGTTATTCTTAAAAAACCGGTTTCGTTTACACCCCACGTCAATTCCATGCTACTTGTTAATGTGTTATCGCTGTCATAATAGAATTCAATGTTATCTTTGTTGGCTTCAATGACAGAATATGATGCACCTGTTCCTGTTGTCCAGTTCCAACCCCAGCCGCTGTAACCTGTTCCTGTTGGGGTATTCATATCCCACAATTCTCCAGTTCCTTCGTAAGGAACAGTTGATGCAGTAGGTCCTGCAGATTCGTCGGATCCTCGGTATGCGGTAACCTTATATTCTCCAACGGTAACAGGGCTGTGAGTAAAAGTAATAACAGTGGGTAGCACGTCCCCTATTTCTACACTGTTGAAATAAATATAATAGCCGTCTATATCTGCAGTTCCGCTTGCTGTCCATGTCAGAACTAGATCGTTCTCGCTTGTTGCACCCTCCAAAGTCAAAGCACTGGGTGCTAATATGTCTTCGTCACCATTCTCGCAGCCGACACCAAAGAAAATCAATGCTACAACCGCAACAAGTAGGAAAAATATTTTCTTTTTCATCATCCCTCCTTCACTCTATTTAAAATTTAACAACTTATTACTTAACAATTCTGCGACTCTTTTTCGTAGTCGCTGGTTGGGCAGCTGGGCTGGGTGTCTTCGCTTTTGCTTTCTTAACCACAGTTTTATATTCGACTTCTACGGTTACCTCTTCAAAAAGCTCTGGATGATTTTCCTGAAGAGCGGTTAAAGTTGCTTCCATTTCGTCGACTTTTTCTTCTAATTCGCTGACTTTAATGAAGACACTATCCACTTTAGCAATAAACCCACCCATTTGTTCCTGAAAATCGCCTATTCTTTGGGGTACACAGCCCACAATCAGAGTCGTAGCCAGAATACCGATTAATCCCAATGAAGCTAATACATACTTCATCGGTTACCTCCTTACATTTTAAATATTTCTCATGCAATTATCCATGGTAAGAATAATAATTCAAAATTATGTAGTCAACTAATAATTATTATATTTTTGCTTTTGTGGAATTTAACCTTAAAGAATAACTTATAGTTTAAAGGTTTAATTTGAAATTTCTGCGGGTTTAGATTTTCAACTATTGAAGTTAGAAGTGAATATTTCAATTTGTTTTATACATTATTTTTAACCGTTTATACTTGATTATTTAATATAAGCCATATATTATATGAAATTTTGATAGCGAAAGCGAGCAAAACGAAGGAATATGTTTAGCAGGAGGCAATAAGATGTATCGCAAGCTGCCTAAAGAACTTACGCAGATGTCACTGGAACAGGAAATTCTGGATTTTTGGGATCGGGAGAACATTTTCATCCGCTCGCTCGAGATTAACAGCAAATTTCCTCGCTTCAATTTCTTCGAGGGTCCTCCTACTGCAAACGGTAAGCCTGGTGTCCATCACGTAATATCGAGAACTATCAAGGACATCGGTTGCCGATACAAGGCTATGACCGGTTATTATGTGGAGCGTAAAGGTGGATGGGATAGCCACGGTCTCCCTGTAGAAATTAGTGTGGAAAAACAACTTGGGTTATCTAATAAAAAAGAAATTCTGGACTACGGTGTTGAGAATTTTAATAAACACTGCAAAGAAAGCGTATTCACATATCTGAAAGAGTGGGAGTTTATAACACGTAGAATCGGTTTCTGGCTCGACTTAGAAAACGCATACATAACATATCAACCGTATTATATCCAGTCCATCTGGTGGATAATAGCACAGTTTTTCAATGCAGGACTTGTATACAAGGGACATAAAGTGCTGCCTTATTGCGCCCGATGTGGCACTGGTCTTTCCGATCACGAAGTGGCTTTAGGATACCAAGACACAAAGGACCCGTCCATATATGTATTGATGAAACTTAAATCACCGCTTCCGGGGGAAACTGAGATACCCAAGAATACGTATTTCCTTGTGTGGACAACTACTCCATGGACTCTTCTATCTAATTTAGCTTTGGCAGTGCATGAGGATTACGAATATCTGCTGGTTGAGAACGATAGCAGAAATCTGATTATTGTAAAAGAACGTGCTGATGCGGTTCTTGGTGAGGGGAATTATCGCATTCTTAGGAAATTTAAAGGCTCGGAGCTTAAGGACTTGGATTATGAACCTCTTTTCGATTTCGTTAAGTCAGACAAGAGATCTCACTACGTGCTTCTTGCGGATTATGTTACTACCGATGACGGCACAGGAATTGTTCACATAGCTCCTGCGTTTGGTAAAGAGGACTATGAGGTTGGGAAACGATGTAATTTACCATTGGTTCAACTGGTTGACGAGCAAGGAAATATTTCTCCAGAGGCAACACCTTTTGCCGGGAAATGGTTTAAAGATGCTGATCCTGAGATTGTAGACGATCTTAAAAATCGGGGATTGGTCTTTAAAGTTGGAACAATGGTTCACAGTTATCCGTTCTGCTGGCGATGCGAATCGCCGTTGATTCAGTATGCACGGAACGGTTGGTATATACGCACTACTGCATTCAAAGACGAGATGATTCGAGAGAATGATAGGATAAAATGGTATCCTCCACAGATCGGCTCGGGCAGATTCGGTGAATGGCTCAGAAACAACGTCGATTGGGCTATATCCCGGGAGCGTTTCTGGGGTACGCCGTTGAATATTTGGATATGCGACGATTGCGGTAAGACTCATGCTGTCGAGTCTTTTGCCCAGCTCAGAGAAATGTCGATCGACTCTATTCCAGAGGATTTCAATCCGCATAAACCGGATGTAGATTATATAAAGCTGAAATGCCCAAAATGC
>CAZLTJ010000188.1:0-3023 GCA_964562425.1 uncultured bacterium | reverse complement strand
AGCTATCGCAGTTCTCATGAGAACTCGATCTGAATATGGAGCAACGATTTTTTGCGGATTATGTTTAATTAGGTCTTTAATTCCACCCTTATATATTCCACCGATTAGGAGAATTTTTTCTGGGTTTTTGTGAGCCCAGACAATTGGATGGATAATCTGTTCCATCATAAGTGTGTCCCCAGAAGAAGTAATTAATCGACCATTTTCATAGATCGTTGATTCATCTTCTCTCCGCAAAACATTTATTCTGCCGTAATTAGACTCTATCTCGCTAACATGGAATCCTTTCCACAAAGCTGAATTAATTTGAGGAGTGATAAGATTTGATAAAGCTGCTATACATATCACAGACAAAGTGAAGATAGCATTTTTCCTCTCTTTATAGACTGCAAACAATGCAGCTAATATCATGGCTAATATTGCAAATATCCAAAGTTGTGGGATAATCTTTAATGTTAAAATTGTTAATATTCCACCAAAGAAAGCTCCTAATCCCTCAGATGCATAAATCTTATCGGCATCGGAATCCGACGATAGAGCTGCGAATGTCATACCTCCGAAAAAACATGGAAAGGAACATATTGCTCCGGCTATAGATAGTCGCCATATCGGAACCACTAATCCAAAGAAGGGTCTAAGAGGAATTGCAGTTATTTTGACCAAAACAGGGATAAATGAAGATAATATAATAAAAATCGAAAGTGCTCTTGTAGTATTGATATTTCTACGGAGCAAGCTACCGAGAGCACCCCAAATAAGCCATAGAAAAAGCAGTATAACTAAAAGCAGTTCTGTAAAACCATAAACAGCGAATAGTTCTCTTATCAAGATCGTTTGTGAAAAAATTGAGACTACTCCGAGAAAAAAACCCAGTTCAAAATTCTTTTTGGTTATTAATCCTTTCATTACATAATAACTTAGGTATTAATGCAGTACTGTCAAAGGCAGATTTCTTTTGGTAACTCTAAAAATGGTGATTTCTTTTGCTAGGGAGGAATTAGGTGCGAATTTTAGCAATTGACCCAGGAACCAGGATCATTGGATTTTGTATTCTTGAAGGTGATAAAAGAGTTCAAGAATTTATTGACGGTGGCGCATTAAAAGTTAAAAAGGAAACTTCATCTAAAGGATTAGTAAAACTTTTCGGTGAGGTTTTAAAATTGATTCTGAAATATTCACCACAACTGCTTGTAGTGGAAAGTCCTTTTTATGGAAAGAACGTTAAGACTTTGATAAGATTGGGTGAAGCAAAGGGAGTTATTACTCTTGCAGCTACATTAATGGGGATAAATGTTGAGGAGATAACACCCGCAGAGGTAAAAATGGCACTTACAGGACATGGAAATGCTAAAAAAGATCAAGTTGCGTATATGGTTAGACAGATTCTCGATACCCCACCTGATTTATCCTTTGATGCAACAGATGCCGCTGCTATTGGAATAACATATCTACAACGTAAATTCTGCCTTAATAAATCACACAGTTTTCAATAGACTTGATTTATTAAATAATAAAGCCTATTAACTCCGATTGAGATTGGATATGTATAAGGATTTTATGAGTTTCGATTTTTTTTTAAGTAATAATTTTTATTGAATTTTAGGTTCATAGACCTTAGCCTTTTCATCTCCTCTAATGACTCTAAGAGCACCAGCTGCAAGAGCTTCCATTTCCTCTTCGCCAGGGAATACAAGTACCTGAGCAATCCAATCTACATATTGGCTGATTGCCTCAACGAATTTTTCACTATATCCTAAACCACCTGAGAGAACAATTGCATCTATATTTCCCTTAAGTACAGCTGCAAGCAGTCCAATTTGTTCGGCAACCTGAAAAGCCATAGCATCAAAAACAAGTTTTGCGTTGTTATCTCCGTTGTTAATTTTTTCTATAACCTTACGCATATCGTTTGTCTGGAGATATGCCATCATACCACCTTTACCACGAAGCATTGTCATTATCTCTTTTTGGGAATATTTACCGGAATAACACAGTTTAACAAGGTCACCTGCAGGTAATCCTCCGCTTCTCTCGGGGGAGAATGGACCGTCGCCATGAAGTGCATTATTAACTTCGATTACTCTTCCTTTTCTATGTGCTCCAATAGAAATTCCACCACCCATATGAGCAACAATTAGATTAACATCTTGGTATGATTTACCAAGTTTTGCGGATGCTTTCCGAGCAACGGCTTTATGGTTTAGAGCATGAAATATCGATCGACGTGCAATTAAGGGATGCCCGGATAATTTAGCTTCAGGAAGCATCTCATCCACAACAACAGGATCGACAATAAAAGCTGGAATATTACCGATATCGTTTGCAATAGCCTGTGCGAGAAGACCACCTAAATTTGATGCATGCTGTCCTTGAACTCCTTTTCTCAGATGCTCTAACATAATTTCGTTTACTTCATATGTGCCACCTTCAAGTGGATAAAGCAAGCCTCCTCGTCCAACTACTGCATTAATTGAGCTAAGTTCAATTCCCGCATCTTGTAATGAATTAATAATAACCTTCTCTCTGAAACTATACTGGCTGGGAATATCAGGATAAGGCGAAAGTTCTTTTTCGTCATGTCTAAGCGTTTTGGATAGTATCATTTCCTCATTATCGAAAACAGCTAATTTTGTGCTTGTAGAACCTGGATTTATGACTAATATTCTTGAATTTTCCGATTTAAGCATTTATCCTCCTTAGGGTTAATTATATAGATTGGATTTAATAATTTGCTTAATAATTAGAAATTTTTATTAGGATAATTAAACCTAATATTGTGGATATACTATTTAAAAGTTATCGATGTGAATAAATTTTAACTAACATAAATAGAAAAATATGAGTGTTCAATTAATATATTTTTCAGAACAGATAATATTAAAATAAGATAAGTGCTAAAATTAATGTAAATATTCAAGATTATTGTATGATTCTTTGAGTGTAATTTATATATAAATAATGAGAAAGTGTACCGATGTGTTAATAACTTTACAGTTTAGTGAGACATACAACCTTAAAAAATT
>CAZLTJ010000187.1:0-3029 GCA_964562425.1 uncultured bacterium | reverse complement strand
GAATTAGCTGGGAGAGAAAGAAATAACTTAAATTAATCGAAATTATAAGAATCACATTTCAACTATGAGATTTCGCTTTGTATGATGCTTGTTTATTTTTTATTATTTTCTCATAAAATGCCATAGTTGCTTTAACAAAGGTTTCAAGTGAATATTTCATTATTGCCTTTTTACGATTATGCTTACCGGCTCTTGCTCGAAAGGAAGGATTCAAATACATAAATCTCATTGCTTCAAGAAGACAATGTGAATCATTAGGTCGAACGATTATACCGCCTTCTTTATCTAAAACATCTGGAATTTGACCCACTTCAGAAGCGATAACAGCCATCCCCGAAGCCATATATTCAATAAGGGTTCTACTAACAGCCTCAGAACCAATAGATGTAACTAAACCACAATCTGCTATGTTATAGTAACTCTGAAGATCATTTAACATCTCATTTTCAATTACAAATTTTTTCAGGAATTGCTTAGGGATCAAACTTTGAATATATTTTTTATCATATTCCACATCATAACCAACCATAATAAATTTTACTTGCAGAGTTACATTTTGCAAAAAATCGACAGCAGCGGAAATGAAAATATTGTGAGCTTTAACAGGTGAAAATCTAGCCACATGCAAAAATACAAAATCCTTATCGTTAATACTTAGCTTATTTTTCAAGCCGGAATCCTGCGAATTAATTTGTGGAATTTTAACTCCGATTGGGATGAATTCAATAACAAGTTTATCATCGATTGCTCGATATCTCTCGAAATGCTTTGAGGAAGTAACAATTACACCGTCGATATATTTTCGATGAAATTGTTTTGAAAAAATTATTTTCCTGGGGAGTCTCATATCACCTCTAGTGCGTATAAATGGAATATTAAACTTCTTTGCAGCAATTGCTGCCGGAATCTCGCTCTCTCCTCTGTGCCCGTTAATCAAATGTATATTATTTGATTTAATTACTCTTTTGAGAGATGCTATATTGGTGAAGAAATTTAGCTCAGAAGAAAAGTTTACGTTTTCAATCGTCTCTAAACCAAAAATCCTGGACTTCTCGATAACTGGGGTTCCTGGATTACCCATTAGATAAACGTTTATTCCATTATCTTTTAATGCCTTGGATAATGTTAAAGCATAATATGCACAGGCATTAAACCATCGTACATCAATTATTTGTAAGACATTCATCTTTTTCTTTAATGTTTTTTTCCCTGTCCTCTATCATATTAATAAAATATTCTTCCACTCTATCTATCATAACATCAAAAGAAAAATATTGCTCAACTCTCTTTCTGCCTTCATTCCCCATTCTGTTTCTAAGTTCTTGGTCGTGAATAAGGAATTCGATTTTCACTTCCAGTTCCTTTGGGTCTTTAGCATTCACCAGAAATGCAGTTTCATTTTCTTTCACTGCTTCGATTATTCCACCAGCCCGAGATGCAACAATAGGTTTTTTAAGAGCCATTGCTTCAATAAGCACTTGTCCAAAAGGCTCAATAACAGAAGGTAGTATAAATAAATCATAACCTGCAATGTGTTTATTAATTTCACTCCTATCATCATAATATCCTGCAAAAATAACTTTATTTTCTATACCCAAATTTAATGCTAAGTGTTTTAGAACAGGTTGGTATGCTCCTTCACCAATCATTACTAATCTAATCTTTGGGTAATTTTGGCTGATTTTTGCAATCGCTTGAATAAGGTATTGATGACCCTTTTGAATCTCTAATCTTGAGGCTGTTCCGCATATAAAACTATCATCTGGCAAATTGTATTCATTGACTAGAAACGCATGACATTCCTTATATTCTTGTGCATAGTTATCAAGATTTACCCCAACAGGAATAACTGTTACTTTCTTATTTAACCATTTGTATTCTTCCAATTGAGCCTTTAAAGATTTGGAGGGTGCAATAATTCCATCTACTAATTTATCGTAAGTCCATCGAAATTTGATATTATTTTTTAGCTGCACCATACCCTTGCGTGAAATAACTTTTATATTTTTGTTCGTTATTCTTGCAGCTATTCCACCTAATCTTAGATCTTTATTATGGCTCACACATAAAAGCTCTATACGCTCTTTTTTAAAAATATTCCTCAGTTTCACTATCCGGAAAGGATCGAAATCCGGACCAATACTGATTCTATATGTTTTGATGTCTGCCATTTCAGCTCTCTTAATATACTTGCTTCCAGGTCTGCCAATTATTATAGAATGATGACCTCTCTTTTTCAATCCAGAAGCACAGTTAACCAACCAATTTTCCAATCCACCCCAACCTGTTAGTTCAACAGCATTAATAAAAGCAAACCTATATCGTTTTATATTAAATTCCATTGAATCTCAATTTCGCTATATAATTCCCAGAATATATTCGGTCAATTCAGCTACGGTTGGAGGTGGATAAAAGGCTTTTTGCCCAGGTGGATTGTAACGCCCAACATTATCAACCATGAATATTGCAACCGTCGGAATATTCACAGCCGAGGCAAGGTGAAGCAATCCTGTATCGTTAGATACAAAAAGACTGCATTTGCTAATCAACGAGCCAATATTCCCTATAGATGAAAGCTTAATTTGTCGAATATTCTTCGACTTAATTGTTATTCTCTCGAAATCATCCATTTCTTCAGGACCATAAAAAATAAGGATATTGCTTTTGATCGATATTCTATCGGCAACCTCAATTAACTTACTTATTCCCCATTGCTTATTTCCTCTAGCTCCGAGATTGACCCCCACGATAGGCTTTTTGTTGTCTACAAAAGAATATTCCTCTAACCGATTTTCAGCCCAGGTCAACTCATCTTTTGTTGGATTAAACATTAAATTTGGAAGGTCATTCAATCTTACAATTGGAGATAGAATATGTGCAAGTATACTTGCTTCATACTGGATATTTGGATCAATACCAACTTCATAGTTTAAAAAAGCTAAACTATTTTTCCTTTTATATCCCAACCGAATGCTTGCACCGCTCAAGTAAGTAAATATTATGCCATTTAACGAGACAACATCCTTTGA
>CAZLTJ010000186.1:0-3031 GCA_964562425.1 uncultured bacterium | reverse complement strand
GTTATCATCATCATAGATTGCCATAAATAATAACCTAATTGTATCATTCATAATATAAACACCCGCTGAATCATATAGCCACAAGTGATTATCAACGCTACCTGCGATATCGAATAGAGAATCGGCATGATCCAATACAGTCCAATCCCCAGTGCCGAGTCTGTTGCCAACTCTTTTGTAGTCATACATTAGTCGGCTCCATCTTCCTGTACTTTTACGCCATACTTGTATCATAAAATAATCTTCAAGCATATTATCTCCGTCACCATCGTAATCCGGCATATCGCATTTAACCGCAACATTAACTCGACCGATGAAAGTATCTGGTATTGCTATTTCTGGTGTCATAATCGAGAAGAAACAATTTGAGTCCTGAGGTGCATGGATTGAATGTGTGGGTGAATGAGAAGATAATGTAGTTAATAGGAATGTATTAGTAATTCTATGGTCTCTTCCGTCTCTTCCCACCATTGTTAGAGTATCGTTTGCATAATCCTCGAAAACTGTATCTACATCATCATGAATTATGATGTTATCGACAAAAAGACCATTGAAGGGATCTGTACCCGGATCCTCTGCCGAAAGAGCGGGATCAGAGCCAAAAACGATAGCAATCGTAACTATATCACCTGCATAAGCGGAAAGATCTATCTCTCTTTTTTCCCAACCGGTTGTCGAATTAGCCCAACCCGGAATGCTATCTAAAGGTTCTTCGTTGTATTTGAAGCCATGACAGGATCGATATGGGTAATCACCTGTAGGTTCTATAACAGTAAAAGTTAGTCCTCCATCAGTAGAAATCCTTACGTTATAAGAATCCCAAGCATCGGTTCCTAAGGTTGCATCGGGTGCAGGATGCTCGATCTTTACATTAGTCATAAATTCAAAAATAATTGGACCCGTCGGCACTGAAGGTAAAACAACATTAGGTGTAATTAAAAACTGAAGCCATTCGTTGGCGTAACCATTAAGAGAATCCACCCCACACCACCAATAACCTCCATCATATTCGGACACAGAAGTACCCATATAGGTTACAGTTCCGGTTTTTCTTTGCCAGTAAACTTGACCCGGATCAACCTCAAATGGTTCCCATCTCAAGAAGCCAGTTCCTTCAAAATCCTCCGAAAATAAAGTATAAATCTGACCCCATGCTGCACCACAGATTAAGATTAGCAGAAAAGTAAGCATCCATTTCATACAAAACCTCCTAATTTTAATGAATTTAATTTCAGATAACTCCCGCATTTAATAAATATACTATATTTGACAAGTCATGCAAACAGAAATTATCAATTATTTATTTCTAATCATTTCTAATTTTGTCCACAGTTTTTTTATCCAATTTCTTAATTATTTCTATAAGAAGTTTAGTAAGATTTTTGAAATCATCCAGATGAAGAATGCCATTGTGACTGTGAATGTATCGAGTCGCAATAGATATTGTTAATGTCGGAACACCAGACCTAGCACGGGCTATAGCTCCACCGTCGGTTCCACCACGTGTCAGCGAACCGATTTGATATGGAATATCATTTTCTTCAGCTGTTTCTATTGCAAAGTCTCTAAGCTTATGATTAGGTAACAAGCTTCCATCCATAATAGAAATAGACGGTCCAGCGCCCACATCCTCGTCCAACTCTGATTCCCAGCCAGGAGTATCGGCAGCTATTGTTACATCTATCGCAAATCCAATATCAGGATTAACTTCAAAAGCACTAGTTGTGGCTCCGCGGAGACCCACTTCTTCCTGTACAGTTCCAACACTGAAAACAGTATTGGGATGATCGATGTCTTTGAGTTCCTTTAGCACCTCGATTGCAGCTGCTACGCCAATTCTATCATCCCAGGCTTTGGCAGATAACATTTTGCCATCCCCAAGCAGGTGAAAGTCAGTTAAGGGTATGATAGGATCTCCAGGTCTAATTCCCATTTCTTCCGCGGCATTGTATTCGCCATAGGAACCCACGTCTACAAATAAATCATCTAACTCGATGACTTTTTTACGCTCATCTGGTTTTAATTTGTGAGGTGCTTTAGCTCCCACAATTCCAACAATTTCCTTACCTTCTCGAGTTCTTATAAGCACTCTTTTTCCCGGAAGAACATGACCCCACCATCCACCAATAGGATTGACTTTTAGGAAACCTTTTTTAGTAATGCCTTTGACCATGAAACCGATTTCATCCATATGTCCAGCTATCATAATTCTTGGAAAATCGGATTTTCCCCTTTTTTGAGCAATGATACTTCCCAAACCACATATCCAGATTTTATCCGAGAAATCCTTAACTTCTTCCGTAAAGATTTTTCGCACATCAACTTCAAATGATGATGGTCCAAATGCATTTGTTAAATTTCTCAGAAGACAGACAATTCTATCTTCACTTTCGTTGCAATCGTCGCAGTTATTATCTTTTGGTTCACGCATTTTTCCTCCCTTAATAAAATTCAGTGATAATATTAAAATTAAATCGTATTAACATTTATGTCAAGGTTATCGAGAGTATTCATTGCATATTTTCATAAATTTTAGATTTGATAACTTTCGATAGTCTCAATAAACCATCTATTTTAATATCTTTAAATTATACTATCCTACTATACTTTTCAAAAAGGTCAATTATCTCTTCATAGCTAACAGGTTGACAACTTGGGCTTAAACCCCTCACTTCAAGATCCTCTTTGCAAACATATAATTTAACTCCCCGCTCTTTTGCTAAACGTATATCTTTTTTAATATGTTCTGGTTGAGACTTGCAAAAAATCACGCCATTTTGGATTAACAATATTGCATCATCTTTGTCAGCTATTAAAAAGGGTAAGTTAGTTTCCAATCGCATAAATGGTGACCTGCTTATTATATACAATGTTTTCATTTATAACCTCAAAAAACTAAAATATATCATATGAAAAAATCATAACTACATAAGAATTGTCAATAAATTTTTTAATTTCTAATATTTTAATTATCTGCCCAAAAATCAGGTATTGAGAGTAGATTTTTTGTTTAGTTATACATTCTTCACAG
>CAZLTJ010000185.1:0-3147 GCA_964562425.1 uncultured bacterium | reverse complement strand
ACGAAGTTTTCAAATCAGAAGAAACGCAAACGCAGACATTCTATGCGGATTTAAATGAATTAAAAAAAGGAAAACTTGAGCTATCCATTTCTGAGTTTACACAGGAGATGATATCGGCTTTTATTAAGAATATGCCTGAGAAATGTGATGTGGTTGTTACATTGGAATATAATAGATAAGTCACGCACCCAGATCTAAAGATCGAGGCATGTTCGCCTCTGCGTGATTAGGCGGCTTTATGAAAGAAAAGCAGAAGTTAGGAAAAATGAATGCACCTTGGGATGCTGCTCAAGTTCCAAGCTCTGATGCAGATGGATTAAACAGAAGTGAGAGGGTAGCTTCAGTGTCCATCAGCGTAAAAACGTTTCCTAACATCGCCGATGAGCAAGAAACACAGGAACAGGTGGAACACTCTATTTTAGTGTTTGTACTGAACAAAAACGGCGATCCGTTGATGCCGTGCACTGTGAGCAAAGCACGTAAATTGTTGAAAGCAGATAAGGCAAAAGTAGTAGAAAACATACCATTCACCATACAATTGATATATGGTAGTAGCGGCTACAAACAAGCTGTAACTCTTGGGATTGATGCAGGTTATACGCATATAGGATATAGTGCGATAACAGCGAAAATGGAATTGATAGCGGGTGATGTGGAATTGAGAAACGATATGAAGCGGCTTTTGAAAAAGCGAGCCGCGTTTCGAAGAACGAGGAGAAGTAGGATATGGTATAGAGAGCCACGGTGGTCAAACAGAGCAAAGAAAGAGGGTTGGTTAGCACCTTCCATCAAGCACAAATTCAAAAGCCATATCAAATTGATAGACCACATAAAAGGGTTGTTACCCATAACCGAAGTGATAGTTGAGGTTGCAGCATTTGATACGCAAAAGATGCAGAAGCCTGAAGTTAGCGGCATAGAATATCAGCAAGGGACTTTGCAAGGTTTTAACGTGCGGAATTATCTATTAGAGAAGTGGCATCGCAAATGCTCTTACTGTGGGGCGAAGAATATACCTTTGGAAATAGAGCATATTATTCCGAAATCTCGTGGAGGAAGCAATAGAATAAGTAACTTGTGCATTGCATGTCACGAATGTAATATTAAAAAAGGGAAGCAGACAGCGGAAGAGTTTGGATTTCCTAAGATATATTCCCAAGCGCGGAAACCGTTACGAGCGGCAACATTTATGAACGTCATACGCTGGAAGTTAGTTAATCATTTCAATTGCTTACATACTTACGGGTATATAACAAAATACTGGCGCATACATGAAGAGTTAGATAAGACCCATATAAACGACGCGTTCATTATCGCTGGTGGAAAGCAAACGACAAAACGTGCGGATGCCCATATCGTAGAGAAGCAAGTACGGCGGCAGAACCGAAGTTTGTATAAGGCAAATATATTGAAAGGTGGGAAATTGAAACGGAATACTGTAAAGGAAGTAAACGGTTATAGGAGGTTCGATAAGGTGATGTTTGAAAACAGAGAGGTTTTCGTATCGGCATTGAGAACTCGTGGTGGCTTTGCATTGAAAACAATAAAAGGCGAGAAAGTAAGTGATTCTGTAAGCAGTAAGAAATTGAAATTTATAGAGCGAGCAAAAGGAGTCATGAGGGAGATGAGGCGAGCGATTCCTCTCCGCACTGAAGTGCAGAGTCTCCTCGCTCGGGCGTGATGACAGTATATGCATAAAACGGAAGAAATAATTTCTCGTTTACTTAAATTGAAGTTGGATCTTCATCGCAGTGAGCAAGATATTCATGAATTGATTGATTTGGTTAATACGTTATCACAGTCCCAAGAAGACTTGGCAATAAATTGCAGAGATGACTCGGGATAATGATTTTAGAATAAGAAATAAGAATTAATCATCGTAAATAAGAATTCAAATGAAAAATAAAGAACAAAGAAATTTAGATTTCTGGATACCGTTCTTTCCATGGGGCATTCTTCTCTTATTATGGTTATTGGTCTTTGGGTTGTTTTGTTTTGTCACTGGGCCATATATATTAGCTTTGATATATTTAGGGCTATTTGCGATATTGGGATTGAAATATGGACGGGATTATTGTCGTGTTAAAAAATTACTTTCGGAATATGACATACAAAAGATAAACAAAACAGAAGTAGTAACCAATATAGAAGATACTGCTTTAGAACATATTCCAGATGAAAAAGGAATACAAAGTGTCGATGTGAAATTCGATCTTTCAGAGCTTGGCAACAAAAATACTTTTCTCTTAATTAAAATTCCATTCTCATTCATTGATGAATTCAAAAAATATAATCTCAGTCTCAATTCGCCATCTATCTTGGGTAAGAAAATTTATGAATGGGGTGATTGTGATAATGGAATGTGCGTTCAAAATGTTTTATGCTTTTCGAAAGAGCAAATCAAATCTACTATTAATCAAGTTACAAACGAGGTACATGCAGCCATAGAGTGGTTGCCGAATGAGCATGGGGATCAATCAATATGTATTCAGAAAAGGGTGAAGTTTGCGTGGAAATGAAAGGTGAAAATAAATTTGATGGTTTACGATCTATGATATATGAAGCTGTGGGACATGCATCTATGTGCTGGGAATTTCCAGAAAAGGCAGGAGTTTTTGATACCGAAGAAGCATCTCGTGTAGGGGATGAATTGTATGATTCAATATCTGATATGTGTGGAATTGAAAAAAATGAAAACGAAATGAAGAAATCAAAAGGGCTGGTAGATCCTTCTGAGATCCTTTCAATAGGTACTGTTAATCGAGTTGTGTTTTCCCAAATCCTTGAGGAGCGTGTAACTTCATTTCGGGATTTTCATTATGGGGAAGAAGATGAAAAAAAACTAGAGGACGCTTTGGATACGCTCAAAAACGCACATTTGATTAATTCAGTAGGCAACCAGTATTATCCGACAAGCTATGGTTTGCGTAAAGGGCGACAACTTAATATATCAGAAACACCAAGAGCATGGTTTTAAAACTCGGGAATAAAACATTAAAAATGAAAAAAGAGTTTGGCAATATATATAATATCAACTTAAAATCTTGTGGGTATGTAGCTAATACGATGAATAAAAAAAGCATTTTGGCGATATAAATGCCTGATATGGCTTGGGATATTGAACCCAGAAAAGATGTTAAACTCTTT
>CAZLTJ010000184.1:0-3179 GCA_964562425.1 uncultured bacterium | reverse complement strand
AATATTGCATGCGCTGGCACCTATAGTAACGAATTTGTTGTATCGCCAGACAAATCCTGCATCCAAAGAAAATGCCATTTTTGAAGTTCCATCATCAAAAACAGGATCGTAATATGCTGAGTCCTCCGGTCCCCACTCAAAATTGTCCTTGTTATAACCAACGCCATCCATTCTAAATGCCACTCCAATAGAAAGAGGATGTTTGCCAAAGAATGTTGTGGGTTTCCAGCCAAAGCGATGAGAGAAACCGAGTTTTAAATGGTTTTCTGAGAAGACATCGGACATAAGGTTTCTCCATGAGAAACCATAACCCAGTAAAGTTCTATATTGGCCTACAACACCAATATGACCAACTCCGATGTTATCACCCTCAATTCCCAAGAAGAGCTTGTTGAAACTTCCGGTAAAAGAAATGTACTCGAAAGTTGTCATACCGGCGACATTCCAATCCAAAGCATTGGCGTCATCTGCAACACCAACAAAGGATCTCCCCATACCTAATGGTCGAGCACCGGTAAAGTCATCCGCAATGGTAAATCCAACCAGTAAAACGATACACGCTACAATTGCAGCATACTTCATAGATGACCCCCCCTATATATTTTTTTTGGTTTACAAAATGTTTTCTCTAATATATGTCTCATTTATAAATGAGCAACTTTGAATTTGTATTTTTTTTTGGACTTCGATTTTTTTGCTTCCGCTATTTCTTCCCACAAATTCGTACCTACAAAAGAATTACATCAAACTATAATTCCCCATAAAGTGAATACCTTAATTTTTTTATGTAAATTAAATTAATGCGCAAATTTGTATAGTATCCTCAAACCCTTTATACTCTTATGGTTTAAGCCGATAATAGCCGTCGAAAAATATCAAATCCAATAATTGATTTTTGAATATAATGGAACAAATTATTTTTTCCAAACGAAAATATCAGGTAAAAATTAATTTTATTTAAAAGATTTTTTTTATTCTCAGAATTAGTTTTAAATAATTCGCAAATGTAAGTTTTTACAGTTTAATTTATTATCTTGCAATTGTCACTGTCCCATTACAAACAATCTGATCATTACTGTCGATAACGTAAATATAAATACCTGGAGGAAGACTGCAACCGTTGTCATCGAGACCGTCCCACGTTGAATATTTCGCCGCATTATCACTAACAGGAACATCGATTTCTCTAATTTCTCTGCCAGTTAAATCGAAAATGTGAATCGATGCTGGATAATCATTCATTCCAGGATATAAAAATTGGCAGAAATCGTTAATATTATCATAATTAGGTGTAATAGGATTGGGCAGTCTAAGGCAATTATATACCGCTGAATAGTAAAACCAGAAAGAATAAGTTTCGCAGTTTGGTCCACAGAACTCGTTTGTAACAAGATCGCACGAATTAATATCCACTGTTACAGTCTCACCTTCAGCAAATCCAAATCCCATTCCCGGACAATCAACTGTTATTTCATTATCAAGCCAATTAACTAATAAGTCTGATAAGTAAAGCATAGTGTCTATTGTTGAGGTTGAAGTAATTATGTGAATAACGACTGATCCGGTATCTATGCCTGAATGATTATCGATAAGAGAAATTCTTATCTCAGGACTGTAATTTTCCTCAAAGTTCCCTTGAATCGGATAAGTGAGGTTTGCAATAGGTGGTGCAAAATCGGTATAGAAAATTGCAGTATCCGAAGTTGTTAATGAAATTTCGTAGATATTGAAAATCTGTGTTATTGTAATTAATATTGTATCATTATCTTCCCAGACCCCATAAGGAGGAGGGACTCTAATAACACCGCTATCTTGTGATATTTCTGCGTATTCAATAAATGTTTCATTCATTCGAAAGGAATCTCTGTTAATAGTTGTGATTAGACTTTCTGGTTCGAGTGGGACATCATCTATATCCCATGTAGCGAAATTCGAAGTTTGTGTTGTGCATGCGGAAAAAATTCCACGCTCAGGAAAGATTCTTCTGACTAATGGACCACCACATGGCTCACCGTATATGACAACAGTCGATGTCTCATATACTGTCGGTGTTGTTCCATAATGAATTGAATCACCGTAGCAGCTATAGTCCAGGCTGTATTCGCATCGATTGAATGCTACAACTGCGATATCTAAAGTATCATCGCACTCGATATCGAGCGTATATGTGGTATCTGTCATAGAATCCGCTATAATAATTCCCTTTAATAAAACCTGATACATTATCTCTGGAGTTCCTGTAGAATTATTCCAAATAAGCTGAATCTCCCCTGGTTCAATAACTGATGCTGGAATTGGATTTATAATAGTCGGAGAAGATGGAGGTTCGAAATCAATATGAACTGTAATTGTGTCGTAGATTTTTAATGTATCGCCACTTGGACAGATAGCCGCACCTTCCAAAATGTATGTTGTGGTGGTTTCTGGTGTTACAACAGGATTCTCGCTTGTATAAAAAGGCATAATCTCACCTTCAAGATACCAATTAAACATAACAGAATCGAAAACACCAGTTGCTGATGTAATACAGCCAAGAGTAACCTCGGTACCCGAACAAGAATACTTATCTAAACCAGCAAAAACATCGAGGATGCATGGGCACCAGAAGAAATAACATGTATCGATGCTATTTACAATAACTCCCGGAGAGTCACAACTGACTCCAAAATCTGCCCAGTTATATACAAGAGCATGCATGCATATCGAATCGCCGTGAATTATGTTATCGAAAAATACTTGACCATCAGAAGTTGTATATGTTACCAATGTATCACCGTCGCGGATGTGATGGAAAGCGCTCTCGCCATCCGATGAACACGCGATATCATCGCTGAAGGAGAAAGTATATCGTATGGAATCTAGACACCAAGCAGTATCGTCAGGCATTGGAGAAAGAATTATTTCTGGTGGCTCCAAAAGCATTTGAAATGAACCCTCAATGTCTGAAACAATGCTGTCTAAAGCAAGTGTATCTGCCATGTAATCGATTGAATAGTGAACATTATATCCATTCTCAAACCAGCATGAACCAGCAGTTGATGGGTAGAAATAGAGAATCCATATAGTATCACCGGGTAACATTGCTGATCTTAAGTTTATATATGGACCCCATCCATACGTAATCCCGTCAACAACCAATGAAATTGATAGTGTATCAACTCCTTGCATCGATATTATTC
>CAZLTJ010000183.1:0-3180 GCA_964562425.1 uncultured bacterium | reverse complement strand
CATCTTGGTTTAAGATTACATTTAAATGAAATTATCGATCGATATAATTACCTCCTTTCTTTAGGTCGAATTCGAAATAAAACAACAAAATCGAATACCTCGAGTGGCGGCTCTATAACAATCTCAGGAATGCATTTCGAAGAACAAGCTACTTATCGGATCGGATTTACAAATTCAACACACCATAAAACTACTTCCAGTTAGCATACTTATATTTAAAATATTGTTAAATTCCAAATTGTCAATACCAAATTTTTTCAAGCAAAAAAAAATAATTTTTTTTCAATTGCTAATTCACTTGCCAACTCGAAATTTATTTCCAATAATATCTTAGATATTAAAAAATCAGGAGGACTAAATGAAAAAGATAATGCTAATTGCAGTTCTGACGTTGCTAACATTAGGTTTCGCGAGTCAGGTCAAACTATACGGCGGAGAAGATATAGATGCCGAAAATATCACAATGAAAAAAAGTGAATTTAAAGTAGACAAGAAAAAAATACCTATGGGCGATATCCGAGAAATCGTATTCACTAAAGCACAAGAGACAACCACCGAAACACAAGAGAGCTCGGAAATGTATGATATAGAGGAACTTAACAGAATTGCCGCAGAACTTGAAACTAAACACCCGGATGCTGCTGGTCTCATTCTAATCGATCACGGAAATACTATTCTCAGATCGGATGGCACTAATAAGTATCACTATCATTTTGCAGGCAAAATAATCAAACCATCGAGGCTTTATTGGGGTCAGAGAGGTTTATATATCGACGAAGGTCGCTCGACCGCAAGAATTCTTTGGGCAAGAACGATCCTTCCCGATGGTAGAATTCTATTTGCAGATACATCAAAAGCCACAATCTCCCCTGTAACTCGTGAAGGTACCTTTTTCGGCTATGGCAGCATTTATGCTCTCGAATTCTCAGGCGTTCAGGAAGGTGCAATTGTCGAATATGTCTATGAAACTGAGGAATATAACCCAGACGACACAACTAGTTTCCCCTTCAGATGGTATTTTCAGGGCGAAGATGACCCGGTTTACTCCTCGGTATACACCATTAGAGTACCGAAAGGCAAGGATATATACTATTTTTTTAAAAATCCAGTTAGCGCACTTGGTTCAGCACTTTATAAAACCAACCCAAAGCTTATGGAAAACTGCTTTTTCGAATACGACGTTGAAATGGAAGGCTTTGCCAAAGATGAAGTTATTCTTGCCGATACAAATCCATCTCGATGGGATGAGCACAGCCGTGAGGCTATGAAAATCGCTTCCCCTGAAATTACTGACGAGGATACTTCAGTGTTATATACGTGGAAACTTATGAATGTTGAACCTTATTTAGATGAACCATCGATGCCAAGTTATGCAGATGTTACACCTTATCTTTTCGGTAATGTACTACCGGATTGGGAACATCTCTTCGATTGGTTAGGTGGATTTCAAAAAGCTAGAATTGAAATAACACCCAGAATCGAGGAAAAAACATTAGAGATTGTTAAAGATGCAAAGACAATTGTGGAAAAAATTGATCTAATATATCGCTGGGTTCAGCGAAACATCAGATATATCTCCATAAAAGGCAGTGTCTCCTCCGGACAGACTGGGCACCGTGCCGACGAGACCTGGGAGAACGGTTTTGGCGATTGCTCTGATAAATCCATTCTATTTTGCACAATGCTTAAAGTCGTTGGCATCGAAGCACATCCTATAATACTAATGGTGAACCATTCTCAGGAAATCAATCGATGTATCCCACATACATCGGGCAATCATGCTATAACTAGAGTCAAACTTCCCGACGGTAAATGGGTTTTCCTGGATCCTACTAATCTAACTTTTAAATATCCTTACAGTACATCTGAAGATCAAGGTGTTACATTTGTTGATTGTATAGGTCGAGAAGTGGGTATGATACCAACAAACACCCCAAAGGAATTTAGTCAGAGAACTGTTGTAAAAATGGAACTTGAACCTAATGGCGATGCTACTGCAGAATTCAGCTCTATTCCTTATGGTATGATGGAGGCTGGTTGGAGAGCTTTCTGGGAAAGCCAACAAAAAGAAAGACTACCAATAATATTCAATGGCTGGATGAATAACATTTTCCCGAAAGCTACATTAGATACTTTTGCACTTGTGGGTCTTGCGGACATGGATAGTCAACTTTACGGTTGGGCAAAGGTCAATGTGCTGTCTTTCCCATCCGAGGCTGGCGATATGTGGGTTCTTAACATCCCGGGTGTTATGTATTCGATGCAAGGTTTCGACGAAGTAAACCTAAAAGAACGAACTTATGATATCGAATATTCTTGCCCCACTCAGGAGGAACATGAGATAACGATTGAACTACCAAAAGGTGCAAAGATTATCGGACTTCCTGAAGATGTCGAACTTTCATTCAAGGATTATGCAGATTTTTATTTGAAATTCGAGATGGAAAAGGATAAGATAATTGTTAAGGAGAGATACAGACTTAAACAACGAATTATCCCATTCTATGAATATGAAGGCTATAAAGATTTCATTATTTCTGCCAAACAGGCAACGGAAAAGAGAATTTTTGTTGCGAATCCAAACATTAAAAGCTAATTATGTTGCGGTGGATTATTATTTACGATAAATAAGAGTTATTTTATTTTAATTCCAAATACTCTTTCAAAGTTTAGGTATTATAGGGAATTCTTAAGCCTTGAAAGTAATAATTATCATCTTTAAATATGCATTATAATTAAGAAAACAATGTGCTTAGCATTACCCGGAAAAATAGTTGAAATTAATGGTGACAATGCAGTTATTGACTACGGTGGTGTCCGAAAAAAGGCATCACTTTTGGTCATGCCTAATGCTAAAATTGGTGATATAGTCCTCGTTCATGCAGGTTTCGCAATAGCAAACGTAAAACTTGATGAAGCAAAAGAAAAAATCGAAGCCATAAGCAATTTAAGCAAGGTAATAAGAGAGGAAAAAGAGCGAATTTCAAAAGAGCAAAGTTGATGCATTTGAATTATTAATGGCAAGCAAATGCTCTTGATTACTATGCATAATATATGGTGAAATAATGAATGAAATTAGGAAAATAACATTCTTATGTACCGGTAATGCCTGTCGAAGCCCTATGGCTGAAGGTATCGCTAAAATGGTTTTCACCGAAAAAGGTCTTATGAATATTGAGA
>CAZLTJ010000182.1:0-3208 GCA_964562425.1 uncultured bacterium | reverse complement strand
GTGCAAATATTCAGGCGAATCGCGTAGATTCGAGGCATGGATAGCATCAGCTCCGACGACAGGGTTTTTGGGCACGCGCTAATGCAGGTAGAAATTGATTCCATGTCTATTGCTTATCAAGTGTCTAAATTGAATGATGTTGTGTATTGAAAATAAGTATTACCCATTTCCTTCCAAATACGACAGAATCAAAACCAGCCAAAGTGGCTAAGATTCTTATTTCCAAAAATTTGACCAGATGTCTAACTGGCTCTGGTAAACGACCGAATCTATCTTCCAGTTCAGTCACAATTGTATTAAGTCGATCGACATAATCCGATGTAAAAAGACGTTGATATGCCCAGAGTCTCTGTTCAAGATTAGGCATATATTTAGCTGGTATATATGCATCAAAATCAATCTTAAAAGGTATAGGTTCGAAAATAGGTGGCTTTCGACCCTTTAATTCGGCGACAGCCTCTGCAAGCATCTTAGAATAAAGATCAAGACCCACAGCCGCAATAAATCCACTCTGCTCTTTGCCAAGCATGTTCCCAGCTCCACGTATCTCTAAGTCTTTCATTGCTAGATGATACCCACTACCTAAATCTGTATGTTCAAGAAGTGCTCTAATTCGTTTTCGAGCATTGACGGTCACGTTTCTATACGGGGGTAGAACTAGATATGCATAAGCTTGCACATCCGAGCGACCAACTCTTCCCCTAAGCTGATATAATTGTGATAAACCAAATTTATCCGCTCTATTAATAATAATTGTATTAACTCTTGGCATATCAGTTCCGGATTCAATTATAACAGTGGAAAGAAGCATGTCATATTTGCCATTTCGAAAATCTAAAACAGTTCGCTCAAGTAACCTTTCAGACATCTGACCATGAGCTATCGCAATGCTTACATCTGGCATTTCCTTCTTAAGAATAGCAGCAATCCCCTCAATTGTTTCTACACGGTTGTGAACAAAAAAGATCTGTCCACCTCGTTCAAGTTCTTGATAAGTTATCTTGGCGAATAATTCTGGTTTCCATTGAATAACCTGAGTAAAAATAGGTCTTCGCATTATTGGTGGTGTTTGAATTATTGAAATATCCCTAATTCCTGAAATAGAGAAATACAATGTCCTTGGTATTGGTGTCGCAGTTAATGTTAGTACATCGACCTCTGCTCTAAGAGATCTCAACTTTTCCTTCTGTTTTACACCAAACCATTGTTCCTCATCGATAATAACAAGCCCAAGACGTTTGAATTTTACATGTTCAGATAACAATGCATGTGTTCCTATGTCAATATCAACATCACCATTAGAAATTTTTTCAAGTATATCTTTAGCATCCTTAGGTCGAGTAAAACGACTTAACATAGAGATTCTCACAGGAAAATCCTTAAGTCGCTCTAAAAAGGTCTCATAATGCTGAACAGCTAATATTGTCGTGGGCACAAGCACTGCCATTTGATAATCGGAAGCTACTGCTCTTAATGCTGCTCGAATTGCCACTTCAGTTTTTCCAAACCCCACATCTCCACATACAAGCCTATCCATAGGTTTTTCTGCATTCATATCGGATAAAACTTCTTGAATTGTTTTCTCTTGATCGGGAGTTTCATCGAAAGGAAAACTTTCATAGAGCATGCTTTCTAATTCATAATCTTCTTCAAAAGGTTTCCGTTTCTTAACTTGCCTTAAGGCATAAATTCTCGTCAATTCACCTGCAAGTTCAAATGCTTTCTGCTTAGTTTTAGCTTTTACTACACTCCATTTTCTACCACCAAGCTTAGAAAGCTTAGCAAGTCGTTCTGGACCTATATATGGGCTAACCTTAAAAAAATCCTCCATCGGAACATAGAGTTTTTCATTTTGAGCAAAAATCAGTAAAAGAAACTCGGCATTTCGGTTATCCACTTGCATCGTTTCAATACCCAGAAACTGTGAAATCCCATAGTCGGAATGAACAACAAGGTCTCCTTGATCAAGACCGTAATGCGCGAGCAAAATTCTGCCTTGATGATACTTCGATGGTTCAAAAAGAGCCCTTGAAAAACCAAGCAATTCATCTCCAGAGATTACTGAGGTTATCTCATCCTTAGCCAGTTTCACTTTGAAACTTTCAGAAATTATACCTTTCCGAGTCGGAACGGGGATCGCTCCTCCTATTTTCTTGGCAATTCGATTCTTTTGATTTTGTGAACTTATTGCCACAAACACATTCCCAGTTTGAGATAGTGACTCCATTGTTCGAAATATCTCCACTTTATCAGAACTAATAGAAATCCTTTGTGCACTGAAATTTACATCTGTTTGAGATGTGGGTATTTCTCGAATAGAAATTTTAGAATTTGAAATCTTTCCTATTACATCGTAATCGAAAATATATTGTGGTGGTAAAGGTTTAAACTCTTCCCAGCTAATCCGTTCAAATAGTTCTAATGCCTTTTGTTGAAATTTCAGTGATTCATCCTCAAGACTTTCCGGCTCGATCGCTATTATTATTGGATCTTTAATTTGGAAGAATTCAAAAGGATTTACCGGAGATGGCTCGAAAAGTTGAGCAAACCAAATCTCGCCCGGAAAATGCCTATCGAGAGCAATTCTTGCAGAAAGTTCTTCTAACTCACTATTAGATAACAATCTTTTTGCATCGGGTCTTAATTTAACCACAAGTTCATCAGGCGAGCCTTTTTCCATTGTCAACCATTCCACAGCCGGTAAAATATAAGCATCCTTAATTTTGGATATTGAACGCTGGTCTCTTGTTGAGAAAAGACGTAAATCTTCGATATCATCTCCAAAAAAACCAATTCTAACAGGATCTTGATGTCCCGGAGAGAAAAAATCCACAATTTCACCTCGTCGTGCATAACTTTCTAAATACTCTACCAGCTCCTCACGTCGATATCCAGCGGTCGAAAGTTTATAACAAACTTCCTCAGGTGAGATTTTCATTCCATTAACAATATGAGAAATATGATTATTGAGTTCTTTCCGCGGAATTGTTCTACATGATAATGCCTTAGGCGTTGTAATAACAACAGGAGATGTTTCATTAAGATATCTCCATAATGTAAAAATTCTTAAGGCAACCATTTCTGAATCTGGGTATTTGTGTTCATAAGGTAAGACATCCCACGATGGAAACTGTAATGCTCTATCCTTGGATGCTGTTTTACAATCTGAATAAACAGTAGAAAAAAGAATTTCAGGAACCACTAATAT
>CAZLTJ010000181.1:0-3226 GCA_964562425.1 uncultured bacterium | reverse complement strand
TATTTCAGTTGTAGCATCATATTTTATACTCTTTATTATGTTATACAAAGCCGGACAATTTCTTTATCCAGTGAAAATTCCTATAATAAAAGTTCTTATCGTTATGCTTTGCATAGGTATTGGAGCTTGGGTAGCAATAAATCTCTCAGAATTTCTAATAAGATTTGCTGTACTTTTAGTTCTTTATGCAGCGATAATTCTCAGTTCGAGTATCGATAAAGATATTTTAAAATTTATTAAGTCTGTAAAAAATGAGTGAGAAAATAATTAAAAATCTTAAAGAATTCCTTTATGGAAATTGGGTAATTCTTGGTATAGGTAATAGATTAAAGGGTGATGACGGTTTCGGTTCTATATTAGCCGAAAAGTTAAGGAATTTGACGCTTAAAGAACATATTTTTGATTCCGGAATAGCTCCGGAAAACTATCTTCCAAAAATATTAAAAATTAATCCAGATAAACTGTTAGTCATTGATGCTGTCATGTTTAACTCTAAACCGGGAGAGATAAAACTATTTGAAGCAAATGAAACTTCTTCTCCTTTTGCTTTAACACATGGACCAACAAATTTTTCACTTATAAAAACATTTCTGAAAGAAACAGAGATTAAGATCCTTGCTGTCCAGCCAAAAACAATACGATTAGGGAATGATCTCTCCTCTGAGATTGCGCAAGTTTTAAACAAAGTTTTATTTATCCTTGCTCAAATCATTAACGGAATATAAAATTTTATATAGAAGAACTAATGATTTTAATAGACAACATAGGAGAATTGTTAACCTCGGATACTAATCAAGGAAAACCGATCCGAGGTAGAACAATGAATAATCCTGGGATAATCCATGATGCAGCGATTGTAATTGAAAATGGCTATTTCGTTGCTTTCGGACATCGTCATGAGATCCTAAGTAAATACGAGCACAAAATTGACAAGGAAATTTCTGCAAATAACGGTCTCGTAACTCCAGGTCTTGTTGATCCGCATACTCATGCAGTTTTTGCGGGAACAAGAGAACTTGAATTCGAAATGCGAATTGAGGGTAGAAGTTATATGGAAATTTCAAAAGCTGGAGGTGGTATTTTAAATACTGCTCGACGTGTTCGGGAAAGCAATATAGAACAGCTTGCTGCAAATACTCTACAATATTTACATACAATGTTGAGTCATGGTATTACAACATGCGAGATCAAGAGTGGTTATGGACTTTCTACCGAATCTGAACTAATGATGTTACGAACAATAGCTACGGTTGCGGATAGAACTCCAATGGATATTATTCCTACATTTCTTGGTGCACATGAGATACCCGAGAATTATCGTCCAGATAATAAAGCTGAATATATACAATTGATAATAAATGAGATGCTACCTATTGTTGTAAAAGAGAACCTTGCAAAATTTGTAGATATTTTCTGCGAGAAAGGTGTTTTCGAACTTGATGATACAGAAATCCTTATTAATGCCGCACTCTCCTATGGACTTGGAATAAAATTGCATGCAGATGAAATTCAACCAATGGGAGGTTCAGAACTCGGTGTTCGCTATAACGCTATAAGTGTTGATCATCTCGTTGCCATATCAGAAAAAGGTATTGATGTGCTATCAAAAAGCAATACTGTTGCTACACTTCTACCGGGAACATCGTTCTTTCTCGCCTTGGGAAGATACGCACCTGCAAGAAAACTCATCGATTCTGATGCACTGGTTGCACTATCTACAGATTTCAATCCTGGCTCCTCACCCACAATGAATGCATCTCTGATTATGTCTATAGCATGTTCACAGATGAAAATGACGCCTGCAGAATGTTTTGTGGCTTATACGATAAATTCCGCAGCAGCAATTGGAATGGATAATATTATCGGTAGTATCACACCCAGTAAACAAGCAGATTTGGTAATATGGAATGCTGACAACTACAGACAAATTCCATATTTTTACGGCGAAAATTTGGTCTCAAAAGTTATAAAAAAAGGTTCCATAATAAAAATTTAGGCTTTTAGTGAAACATTTATTTAAAATAATTGTATTAATTTTATTACTCAACGGCTGTTATTACACATTTTCGGAAAAACCATTTCCTCAGATTAAAACCATTTATGTAACTCCTTTTCAAAACAATACATCTGAATAAGAATTAGCTGCAATTGCAACAGAAAAGCTTACAGAAAAAATAGAAAATTCAAGCTCTTACTCCCTAAGTACATCAGATGAATGCAACGGAATTATAAACTCAACTATAACAAATTATGAACGTAAAGTTAATACATATGATGAGTATGAAAATCCAATCGATTTTATTATAAGAATTAGAGCAAAGGTAACTCTCACCGAGAAGAATACCGATAAAACATTATTTGAAGGGAATTATGAGGGATTGTCAACTTTTCCCTCTGGCAGTGATGAAATGTTGGCTGCGGAAAAAGCAATCGATATATTGATTGACAATATCTATGACAAATTAAAGGGTGGATAATTATGAGAAAGTTTGTTTTATATATAATATTAATACTTACATTCGGGCTTTGTTTTGGGGATAGATTTTTCGCTTATCAAGAACACCAATACTACAAGGTTCTAAACGGAATATCCGAACATCCACTTAAAATTAGAAGGGATACTGTTATCAATCGACTGAAATCTTTTCACAGCAAGCAACAAGCAGAAATAATTGGATTTTTAGAAAATCTTATGTCATCTGGTCAGGTTTATTCGTTTGAACCTTTATGGATTGCAGATATTATAATTTTCAACACGGATATTGAAACATACAATTACATACGAGCAATTTGCTCAAATTATTCCTTTTCAATAGATAACTTACAATACGCTGAGCTTTCTGATATCCTATCAACTGATGAAATTCTGTCTCTACCACCCGATACTATATACTGGAATTTAGATTCACTAGATATACCTATTGTATGGGAAACATACGGCACCTATGGCAGCGGTGTATTAGTTGCAACACTCGACACCGGTACTGAACCATGGCACAAGGAATTCTCTGATCGAATTTGGAACAATCCAAAAGAAGGAATAGTTTATGATAGCACCGATGCAGATACTAATGACTATATCGATGATATTTGGGGATTCAATTTCTATGATACAACTTCACACCCATACGACGATCGAGGTCATGGCACACATGTTTGTGGCACAATTCTCGGTAGACATGGGATAGGTATAGCCCCAGATGCTGATATTATATCGGTTAAGGTT
>CAZLTJ010000180.1:0-3283 GCA_964562425.1 uncultured bacterium | reverse complement strand
GACTCTAAATATTATGATTGCTGATGACGAACCGATAATAAGAGAAGGTTTTGCTGAATTCCTGAGGCATTTCAATATGAAAGTCGACACTGCAGAAGACGGCAGAGTAGCTATAGAGAAAATTAAATGCAAAGATTACGATCTAATAATCTCTGATATAAAAATGCCTTATGCTAATGGATATGAAGTTTTCAAAGCTGCGCGTATGAAGAATCCGAAAATAAATATAATATTGATGACAGCATTTGGTTACGATCCCGACCATACTGTAGTTAAGGCAGTAAGAGATGGATTAAAAGGTGTATTTTTTAAGGAGAAACCATTTCAATTAGAGCTTCTTCTTGAAAAAATCGCTTCCTTATTCGAATCCTAAAGATTTTCATCTAAGCACTATATGACAATATCATTCAACTAAATAAGAAGTAGGATCTGGTATTTTTGCATCTCTAAAAGCTCTTTTTCTAAGCTTGCATGCCGAGCATTCCCCACAGTGAATATCTCCATTTCGATAACACGACCACGTTTTCTCATACGGAAGATCAAGAGATTCACCTATCTTAATTATTTGCGATTTCTTAAGATGTATGATCGGCACAATAAGATTTACTGCATTTTCTGGTTTTCGACCAAAATTAATGCACTGTTCCATCGAGATAATGAATTTTTCCCTGCAATCAGGATAACCTGAACTATCCTCCTCAACTACACCGATAAAAATACTCCTTGCTTTAATAATTTCTGCCCATGCAGCAGCAATAGAGAGCATAATTCCGTTTCTAAACGGCACATAGGTAGATGGAATCGAACTATTTTCTATAGGAATTTCTTTGGGGATATCTATGCTATTATCCGTTAAGGAAGAACCACCTATTTCACTCAGAGTATATAGCTTTGAAACAAATGCATATCGAGCGTTATAAAATTTTGTAAGCTCGATGAACGCTTCATGTTCTTTTATTCGGTTTCGTTGTTTATAGTCGAAATGAATTGCAGCAATCTCTAAACCTAAATTTGCAGCAATTGCGAGGATTGTTGAGCTATCTATTCCACCCGATGCTAATATAACCGCAAGTTTGTTGTTCAAACTATTCATATCTCAACTTTCAATGTCCTTTTAAATTCTTAATTTTTACCTAAGGATAATAATAAGGATTAAAGAGAAAACTCTATTTAAAACACATTTAAATCAAATGTGTATAGATTATAACTGCTACACAAATTTAAAGGTATAATCTCAACAGAAAAAATGATTTTTTTAAAAGTTCAATTCATAATTGAGAAAACGTTATTCCTAAGGTTCCTGATTTTTTTAATCAATTTTAATTGCTATAATAAGAAATAATTGAGGAAAGAAGCGAATTTCCTGATTTCATTAAATTTACTTCCCCTGATGATACAGAAAATTTAGATTAACGTTTTAACGCTTTATATAGAATCCTGATTATTCTATTACTCCTCATTTTGAATGTGATTTTATAATTTCTTCTTAAAAGTGATTTTTTTCACGTATTCAGAAGTTTTGTTCTTGTAGCATTGAAAAATATATGAAAGAAATTCTCAATCTAACAAGTAAAAAACAAAATAATTCATAAAGCAGCATATTTAAACTGTGAGACAAGTCTTTTCTCTTGTCTAATCGAGAAATTGCAATAATATAGAAATACTAAACCTACCTTAAGGAGGGTCACAATGAGACGTAATTCCATTCTTGTATTTTTATTAATCATTTCAATCCTTTGTCCCACCTATGCGGTTAAGAAATTTAAATTTGGGTCAGTAATGCTGGGAGGAAACTACGGCATTGGCAAAGATGGTCATTCCGATGGGCAGTTAGATATAAGAATAAATTACCCATCCGAGGAATACTACAATTGGAGTTTTGGTGTTAGCTACGGATCAGGTTTACTTTATCCGGATGTTCCGGATGATATGATCTTTTATGATGAATTATTCATAAGATATACTAAAATTCATGAGTGGAACGACTGGAATGTTGACATATTGGTAGGCTATGAATTCTCACCCTATGAAAAAATTAACCCATATATTCAAACTGGTATAGGCTTCTGGAATTTTAGCATTATCGCAACTGATGAAACCGGGGTTATCGTTCGAAAAAAAGTAAAAGGCAGTTACATAACCGGTGATAAAACTGGAGTTAAAATACCTTTAGTGGTTGGCACACAATACAACATTACCCCATACCTTGGAATTAATGGCTTTATTAAATTCACAATGTATCCCAGTGATATAGAAGGGGAAATAATTCAACATTACCCTATATCAGATACAAGCTATGTTTATGCTGGAAAATGGCGTGGATATTTTCACTTTGGAATGGGGATTTGTTTCAATTTCTTTACTACAACCCATGAAGATAGCGATAGAGACGGTGTATGGGATGAATTCGACTATTGTCCCGATACACCTCCTTACACCTTCGTTGATGAAAGAGGATGTCTCAGACCAGTGACCGAAGTTAGCAAAGGAAAAGAAGTATATGAGGCGATAACTACACAATTTAAGGAGAAAGGAAAATACGTTACAAATGAAATATTCTTCGCCTTCAATAGCTCAAAAATTGAATTACCCACCTCGTTTTCCATTCTTGCACAAATTGCCAAAATTCTTAATGAAAATCATACATGGATAATTGAAATAAGAGGACATACGGATTCTATCGGTTCAGAAAAATACAATCTTGACCTTTCACAGAAAAGAGCTGATGCAGTCAAAAAATTCATTGTTTCTAAATATGGTATTTTGGCTCATAGACTCATAGCCGTTGGCTTTGGAGAAACAGATCCTATTGCTGATAATGGAACATCCGTGGGTAGAGCAAGAAACAGAAGAGTGGAGTTTGTGATTAGAAAATAATAAACTTGAAATTGAAAAATCTAAAAATTCCTTCTGGAGTGATATAAGTTTTGAAAATTATCTCTAATATTAATAAAGTCATATTTCTTTTTATTTCAGCATCTACTATAATATTTATAATTTCAGGATGTGCAGATAGAAATCTCCCCGACAACGGTGTTAGACTTATCGATCTTATCGAACCAGAAGAGAATTCAATGGTGGTTAATTTCCCTATAGAATTGATTGGACATATTACAGTAGTGCAAGAGAATATGGACTTGAAATCTTCAATGAGAATATAAAAAATCCATATTAATATCCTCAAGTTTTGTGCGAAGATTTACCGATATGGTCACAGACTGGCGTAATGACACATTGTTCCTCTATTGCGCAGATTCCCAGGATGGTCTTACATAATAAGCAT
>CAZLTJ010000179.1:0-3289 GCA_964562425.1 uncultured bacterium | reverse complement strand
CTATTATTATCGATGGAAAGCATGATCATTTATCAAATTGCAATTACTCTACAGTGTATTATTTTCAAGCATAAATTAATATCGGTGTAGTTTTTAAATGAAGAGTTATTTTAAGTAAATCACTCTTTTCAAAACCGAATACTTTCCGGATGTCGCTCTAACTAAATACACTCCACTCGAGAGTTTTTCAGGTTTCCATGCAATTGTCTCATTCTGAATTATTTGGTTAAATATCAGTCTACCGTTAAGGTCGAAAATTTCCACAATTCCACTATCAAAACCATCGAGGTTTATTTGTACGGAACTGTTAAAAGGATTGGGCTTAATGGATATCGAAAAATCATTAAATACAGGAGCTTCGATAATATCCACAAGGATAATTGTACGTAAACCGCTGATTTTTATATCGTCGAGAGCGAATCCTCTTGCAGTATCTATATCGTCTGAGACAAATTGAAATGCAATGTTAAAGATATCACCGGGATCGGTGGGTAATCGATATGTCATCTGTGTCCATCCTACAACAAAAGAATACACCGGTAATGCGCCACCTGCTCCCATAAAATCTAATACGGTTGTATCTTCACCATTGATGCAATAAACATAAATTCCATCTGAACCATAGGTAGTTACATCAAATCTAATCCAGAATGAAAGAGTCATATCTTTCACCGAAACAAGAGGTTGACTTACAAGCCATTCATTCGCATTGTCTGGATAGAACCCAGTTGTTGTGTCGGTACAGTAATAGCTATGATCTTCGCTATAGTATTCCTCGGTCGATATATGCCACAGTCCATCTGGAATAAAAATCCGATTCGTAGTGTCGTCTACGTCATCGAAGTAGTAATATACATCCGGATATGCGAGGTAAAAAGTGTCTGCTCCGTAACCATAATCTAATTCTATTATATGAATGAAAATCGTATCGCTTATCCACAAATCAAAATCTGATATTAGCCCGGTTGCAGTATCATCATGTGCGACTGCGATTTCAAATTCATCTGAGAAAAAGGTGATAGAACCGTTAAGTGAATTAAGTTTAACTGTACCGTCAAAATCTGCTCCTCCGATGTTCTCAAGCTTAATTCCTAGAAACAAAAGACATCCAATATCTAATGTCATGCTTTTAGCTTTAAGAATTGGTGCTCTTATCGGTAATGCAATGTCAACTTTAAGTGTTTCGTTGGTACATATGGGATTTAATGTAAGTTTAACCGATGAGTTATCCGTAAAATCGGAATCTACAATTAGGTCTAATGTTATTAACAAAGTATCCCCAGTAATTGCACTGTCAGTCGAGATAGAATACGACATTAATGAGCATCTATCACAATATGGATTAATTGTCAAAAGAGAACATTCAGAACCTGAATTAATAGCTTGGATTTCTATGTGAACAGTATCACCGGGTAATGCAAACTCTGGCTCCAATGAGATTATGGATATATATGGAACATCGTCGAATAATATCGAATCTATCTGAAGCAATTTAAATCCTGCTGGATCGAAAATTGAAATTTCAATGGGATTTATGCCATCTGGAACAATGTCTAAATTAACGAAATGCTCACCTTCCATTGTTGTTAAAAGTTTTCCATCCTGAATAGCAGACGCGATACAATTGTCACAGGTAAAGACGATTGATCCACCTGTTGAAGGCATAGATTCGGGTAATACAATGTCCCAAGGAGTTGGTTCATCTTGCCAAATAGGTGCCATCGGTTCGCCTAAAACATTGACTTCATACATCTTCCAGCGCCATACATTTTCCCATCTGCTTAATGGAACAAAATTGGCTTTAACTGCCGCTAATGAAACTCCTGCTGAGGGAAATCCGTTGAAAATATATTTCCAGAAAAAGCGGTCGTAAATATCCGAGTATCCGTACCCCGGGTTTCCCGGTGAACCCCATCCATATCTGGAATTGCCTACAAAAGTAATCAGACCACCGTTACTATTGTTGATAAAATGTTCTGCGATACAACTAAAATCAAATGCTGCGGGCCAACAACCTATAGAAAATAATACTCCACATCGTGGAGCGTTGTATAGCAAGTCTGCGTGCATTGAAGTCAAATACTCTCCCGATCCAACACCCATAGCACCAGTCCATGCATGCCCGTCATGATTTAATACAGAGTAACCATTATTAAGCTCTGCAAAAGCTGTATCTGCATTGTTTGTGCCATCAGATTCATAAAGACCAACAAGGTTGAAGTGTGATGGTAGTGATTCTGCTTCGATTATTTTTTTCGAATCACCACCAGATGTGTAAGGCGAACTCCACAGAATTTGTCCCAGAAAAAGAGCCTTTGTAGCGAAATCGGTTGGAGTATTTTCTAGATATTCGACATATTTGTCAACCCAACCATCGAATTTAGCTTTATTACTGGAAGAAATTCTACCTACAAATACATCGGGATAAAGGTCAACTTCATCGTCAATTTCACCATAAATAGAGTTGCTGTTTGCGTTCCAGTTACTGTCGAGGTCTGAGAAATATAGATCGCATGGTATGTAGTTTTCATATAGATGCCCACCATATTCACAGTCGAATGCCCAGGCTGTTCTTTCCGGTACTAAATTCATATCTCCAGCGAGAATAACTGCTATTATTCCGTTTGATTGCCAAATTTCTCGGATTTTATTTCTGATTTTAGCTGCTAAATCCTCTCCCGAGTCAGCAACTGTTATTAAGGAGATATTTAGAAGTGTATCATTCCATCCTTGCCTTCGAAGCGTTAACCTTAGTCTATCCATCTTAGAACTTGATAATATGGGATCTTTAGAAACAATTAGGTAATCATATGCCAATGAATCTATGATGAAATGCTTTGAGTAAAGAACTATTTCTGATGGATTTATTATAGTATTTGTTACAAAACCCTCAATAATTCGAAGGCTTTTTGGGGTTCTTCGGATTGGTTTTAGAACATTGTAATTTTCATATTCAATTGTTAATTTCGCTTGTTTAACATATTTCAAATAACCACTTGCGGGATAATATGTTATAGGATAAAGGACACCACCAGCAATAGAGTATCCAGAAAGGTTCCCTGCTCCACTGAAGATAATCGGGCTTTCTGGGTAGCTATTATTAGAACTATATATCTGCGGATTTGGTTCGACAAATGGGATATCCCGATCTATTGGCGAGGATTTTATTATCTGAGGTTGTATAGGAATGAGATTTATTTTATTTGCGAGTGTTTCAAATTCAACATTCGATATATGAATATTTGTTGCTTTTGTATTGGGTGGAAGCAGAATGTTGATAGGTATAGCT
>CAZLTJ010000178.1:0-3293 GCA_964562425.1 uncultured bacterium | reverse complement strand
TAAATATCCTCTATGTTTTTGAATGTCAAGGCTATTTACAATATAATCATTAGGGTTTATTAAAACTAATTTTGTATGTCAAAAAAGGTGATGATACGATCGAGGATTAATCAGTCCTTATTTTCAATATTGCTTTCTGAGGCTTGCTGTTTCTCTATTATAATTCCATGTTCTATAATTTTTTCTGTCAGAATAATGGCTGACTTTTCATTAACAGAATCTATTGCGGTTTTTAGGAATACATATAAAGGGGTTATTTTTTCTACATGCCAATGTTCACCATTATAATAGACAGTATCTCCTACCTTAACGAGGCTTTTAGCTATCAAACTATAACCGAAAACATAACTTCTGGTAATTGGTAGTATTGCCAAAACGATAACAATTAATGCAAAAATAAATATGGACAAAGCAAGGACTTCAGTAGGTCCAGGGATTAGTAAAATAAATCCAAGAATAAAAAGCAGAGAGATAAAGACCTTAAGAACTAATTTTATCTGCTGTAATGCTTTTATTGGGATTGTCAGATGTTCAGGATTTTTTTGATAATGACGAAATATTATTTCAACAATCCTGAGTGATAATCTTGCGAAGAAAGTGAAAACAATTGCTAATAAAACGTATCCAGCAAATTTGAGGAGGAAAATACCCACTTTTTGAAGTATTCCTAATACGGCAGTGATTGCTTTGCTTGCCAATTCATGAGTACCGGGATACGATGAAAAAATAAACATTAATAAAATGTAAAAAAGTATGATTATTAGTATGATTTTAAGCCATTTTACGATATTTATAAATAAAAGGACTACATCTCTTGCTGGGAAAATGGTTAGTTTGCCAATTCTGAAATCCTTGATAAAATGACCTTCTTGATGGATTATTGTTCGTACAAGTTTTTTAGAAATCTTATTTAAAATAAAAACAAGAAAGACAAAGATAATTGGTGATATAAATAGAAGGATAAGTTTGTAAACGTTTTTCGAAAGAATTATTTTTGGTTTTACCTTTTCTGTATTGATGTGTTGAACAGCTCTTGCTATTAACCTGATAATCATAATATCTTGATCAAAATTATCGGATATTCTAACTTTAAATAGAAGGGAATCAGAAAGATACACAGCGAAAGTATCTTCGCCCAAACGTTCTATTTCCAGCAAACTATCGCAAGCTCCAGAAGATATTAATGAATCGTATGCTTCGTCGGTAACGCGTGAAAATAGAGTGGAATCAATTGCACAAACTGTATCGTTTTTGATTACAAGGTATTCGGTTGCAAAGATCGGGGAAGGGAATATAACAGAAAAGATATTAAAACAAGTAATACCATTTGCATATGAAACAGTGAGAGAAATCCATACGATGAATAAAATTGAAATGATAAAATTTCTCTTTATAGTTTTCATATGTTTATCAGGAATTTATTAATCGGATTAACCGTAAATCCTTTCGAAATTGCTTCAATTTTTTTGTGCATACCCAGAAAGTAAGTATTAGACTCAATATAAATTCAGATTGAGTTTTTTGTATAACAGTGTTATTAATAGAATGAAAAAATTACATGCTGCTGCTTATTTTAAATTGTATGGGTTGTTCCCATTTAACCCGAACCTTTCGATCTCTCTGGTATGCTGGAGAGAATTTCCATTGGTATATTGCTTGAAGAGCGGCATTTTCGAAAATACCCTCTGGTCTAGCTAATTTTACATTTGCACTACCTTTAAGAACTGTTCCATTAGTATCTATGGTAAATCTCACAACTACAACACCCTCAAGTCCGGATTTCCTTGCCAGCTCAGGATAAACGGGTATTGGACGATTAATTAATTCTGGTTTTACTTCAACTTTGATATAAGGGAACACTTCCATATCTTCAGGTGGAGGAGGTGGTGGTTTTTCTGGAGTCAATTCCGAAATAATTTGCTGAGTGTCAGCTTCTTCCTCTGGGTCAGCTTCGATAACCTCTGCTATGTGCGATTTCGGTTGTTCTGTTTTTTCAATCTCCTGTTTGGTTATAGGCACATTCTCAACATTTATAGCAACCTGATATTCAAAATTTGTAAGTGCTTTAACTTTAAATTCCGGGAAAACTATGGCTATCAAAATCAGAGTTAGCAGAGTAATAATAATAGCTTTTCTTCGAACAAGTGGTAGCCAGTATTTTAAGTCTGCCTTAGGATCTACGTACTTCATCCTGGCTCACCTCCTTCGGTGAGAGTAGCGAAATTAACGCGAAGTGCATTGCTTTGTTTAAGTTCTTCAATAAGTTGTGCTACGATAGCGTATTTAACACGTGAATCAGCTCTCAGAGATACAATTGTTGCAGGATTTTCTGAAATCTTTTGAAGCATGACAGTATTAATATTCTCAAGAGTGACTATAACATCATCGACATTTATTTCCCCTTGGGCATTAATCCAAATATGAGTTATCATTCTCTTTCGTTCTATTTTCTTGGTCGCTTTAGCGAGTGGTAATTCAACTCTCAATCCCTGATACTCTTTGAAAACAGTTACAGACATGAAAAAAATTAACAATAAAAAAACAATATCTGCAATAGAAGCTGTAGGAATTTTTGAAGATATTTTTGCTTTTGTTTTAATTTTCATTTTTTACCTCTTATACATAGACATCAATTATCAAACTCAAAATGCTGGCGTAGCTAGAGAAATACTTTCCTTGAAGTCTGGATTCTCTTTTTTCAGATCGTCGAAAGCAAGTTTTATCTCATCTAAAACATCAACCATGAACCTATACTCGGCGTTCAGATCTATAATCAATGATATTACTAATTTAGGATTTTTTCTGAAATTTCTTTTAACAATTTCTTTTATCTCATTCAAACTGACAATGTCTTCTCGGATGAGCATTTCGCCTGCCGAATTAATAAAAATCGGCAAAATATCTTCTTTGTGCCTTTTAGTCTCCTCACCAGGTGGTGGAAGCGTAAGACCAAGACCTTTATCGGGATCCATCGATGTAGTAACAAGGAAAAATATCAATAGAAGAAACACAATGTCAGCAAGTGAAGCTGTAGGAATTTCAGATTCTCTACTAAGAATTTTTTTCTTATGAATTCGCAGAGCCATATCATTTCTCCGCTTTCCTCAGCATATCCATTTCTATAAGATTTTCTACCAATTGATTTGCAGAATCCTCCATATCTATTACAATTCCATCTATAATTGAAACAAACCAGTTGTAGAAAAACTGTATTGGAATCGCAATAGCTAATCCCATAAATGTAGTAAGTAGAGCAACAGAAATACCTCCCGCTACTTCTGATGGGACAATGT
>CAZLTJ010000177.1:0-3336 GCA_964562425.1 uncultured bacterium | reverse complement strand
GAAAAAATATATTTAAGACCCTAAACTGTCAATTAAAAGTCGGTTAATATATAATTCATAAATATAAAGAAATTTTTTTTTAATGGGGGGATTTTTAAATTTTTTTTATAAATTTTCAAAATATTGGACTTGAATGCTGTAGTTTAAACGATTTATAGTAATTATTAAGTAAATAAAAAACCCACCTATAAAGGCAGGTCTTAAATTCAAAGTTCTTTTATATCCTATCTTGGGTAATTGCTAAATCCATGATGACTGAAAAATGGCTTTATGAGATTATCGATGTCATTGTCCATCTGATTCTTATCATAAGAAGCCCAAGCAATCCATCCGACTGAACCGTTGCCGCAACCAGGACATTTTACAACTAAATAAACTGCAGAGCTCTTTGTCCAAACATGAGCTCTTGCACCTGCTCTTGCATCATGTTTTGCAAATGCTTTTCCACCAGTGTTAAGTGCGATAAAACCATTGCAGGCACTAACAGATTTTTGACCGTAAGCGTTAAGGTAATCTTCAGCAGTACCTTCGTTCTTTAATCTTGTCTCAGATTGACCTACAGATGCTGTTGCGGAGACGCCATCCCTCGAGGAAACAGTGCCACCCAGATCAAACGATATTGTAACTTGGACATCATCTCCTGATTGTGCACCAGCGCTTTCACGGAAAATCTCACTGCCATTCATTACTGCCTGAGCTTGATCTACTGCATATGAATTTGCTATTCTTGTTATAAAAGGACAAACAAACCCAACCCAGGTCCTAGCCCAACATGTAGATTTGTATAACGCTTCGCCTGTTGCCTCACATTGACAGTCGATTCTACATGTGGGTGGTCCGAAGAGTTTTCTCCATGTAACTCTGTAATCGATGATTGTAATTCCGTATCCAATTACTGTTTTATCCCATGGACCGTTTAAACAGTTAACACTTTCATTAGCTTTAGGGGCAGCGACGTAGCAATTATGAGCTGTAGCACTATTTCTGAGAAAATACTTGTATTTACTTTCATCATAGGAGTCACTTTCAGGTATGACAGTGTTTTGCCTTTTGGTGAGTACAATTGTTATCTCCCAGCAGCATTCCATCGTATCAGAGTATTCCCAAGAGTAATCATATGTTTCAGTCTCATTCGATAATAAATGTCCGAAGAAGTAATCCCATTGTTCGTTGCTTATCGGGTTAGAGAGTTTCGCAAGACTGTCAAACATATCTGGACTGAGAATAACTCCGAATCCAGCAGGTTCAGTAGGTGAATCCGTTGTTAAAAGAGTATCGGAAAGAGTTTTGGTCGTATCGGTATCGATTTGTGTTTGATCCTCTGGTACTTCTTCATCATCTTTGCTGCAACCACAAACTGTAAAAACTAATGCGAAACTAAGCAACAACATAAACAGCAACAGTAATCTCCTACTTATAAGATTTGGAATAAAAGCCATTATAAATCACCTCCTTGAATGATTAAATGAAATAAATTACAAATTCAGATAATAAAACATCAATGGTAATTAGGACCTGTATCGCAGATTGCGCTGAGAAAGGAGAAGATTCTGTAATAAATGATGTCCTCAAAATCATTTTTAAAACAGAGATACCTTCAATAATAAAAATCGCTTTTATCTAAGTTGTCAATAGAAAATAAAAAAAAGGATTATATTGTAATAAAGATACCTGGAAATTTCTTTCGAATGTGTTATTGTTATATTATATCCGTATAAAAGTATATTTTCTCCGATTGTCAAACAGCTTGAATTTTGTTTTTAGGAGGACAATATGGCCGAAAAAAGGTCTAATAATTCTGATAGAAATATAGAAAGTATTACGAAAAATTCGTTTGGTTTTTCTCATCGAGGTTCCCAAAAAGGTGCTGCTGAGGAAGAGGGTGTTGTTTTATTGACTGACAGAAATCTTGTAAGAGTTGCAATTACTAAGAGCAGTTCGTGTAATTCATGTGCAATATCGGGTTCCTGTCCGTTAAGTTCACCCAATAAGAAGGATTGGAAAGTTTGGGCTAGAAATGATTTAAGTGCCAAGAAAGGAGATAAAGTTAAAATTGCTATTACTCCTTCACGTTATATTACAATTGCGGCATTGATATTCCTTACTCCTGTAATTGTGCTTCTTATTTCTTATATTGTTTTGAGTTCTATGGGTATGCATGATGATAAAGCAGTAATAAGTTCTGTTATTTTGGCTTTCGCTAGTTATTTTATCGTAAGAATTGCAGAGAAAAGCAAACTATCAACAACATCGTATAAAGTTGTGGAAATTTTCAATGTAAGAAATAATCTTAAATGATTGGTTTTCACATTGTTAGTTTGGTGGAGAATAAATTCGGAAATTTATATTTTTTCCTTGTATTAAATATTATCACTCATATTTTCAGCAGAGAATTTGAGTTATTTTAATTTGTTCTTGACATTATTATTTATGAATTTTATTATGAGTATTGCTCGATAGGAATATTTATTAACAGATATAATTGAATATTCGATTATTCTATTGGGTAAATATTGTTCTTTGAAAACTTAAGAGAAGAAGTTTGAGTAGGATATTCTGTGGCGAGTAAAGATTTTGGTTAAGATACTAAGGGCACACGGTGAATGCCTTGGTGCTCCTAGGCGATGAAGGACGTGGTTACCTACGATATTCCCCGGGGAGGTGGAAGCAACCGTAAATCCGGGGGTCTCCGAATGGGAGAAACCGATCCATTTGGATCATTATACCTTGAATACATAAGAGGTATAAAGCAAACATAGGGAACTGAACCATCTAAGTACCTAGTGGAAAATAAATCAACCGAGATACCCTAAGTAGCGGCGAGCGAACGGGGTACAGCCTAAACCGACTTCGGCGTTCAAGGTACCGGCCCTTGCCGTAGCGGTGTTGTGGGACATTATCAGATCCAACCGGTATGAGGATCGCGGAGTTACAAAATTTCAGTTTAGTCGAATTATCTGGAAAGTTAAGCCAAAGAAGGTGAAAGCCCTGTAGATGAAAGGCTTGAAATCTCCGTCGATAGTGTTCCCAAGTAAGGCGGGGCACGTGAAACCCTGTCTGAATCTGGGGGGACCACCCTCCAAGGCTAAATACTAAGGAGCAACCGATAGTGAACAAGTACCGTGAGGGAATGGTGAAAAGAACCCCAGTGTGGGGAGTGAAATAGAACCTGAAACCGTGTGCCTACAAGCTGTCGGAGGTTTGTCTTTGCATTAGTGCAACGACGACTGACGGCGTGCCTATTGAATAATGATCCGGCGAGTTACTTTCAGTCGCCAGGTTAACCTCTTCCGGAGGGTAGCCGTAGCGAAAGCGAGTCCGAATAGGGCGATTTAG
>CAZLTJ010000176.1:0-3378 GCA_964562425.1 uncultured bacterium | reverse complement strand
TGCGCCTTAGCGTACCAGTTGTTACCTGTCCTCCGAATAAAGGGCTGGAGTCATATTGAGGGGTATGAGTTGATGGAAATCAGAGATGAAAGAATTAGATATGCTATAGATAATACGGAAGTGTTAAGGCTACCTAAGCAGCAATTGGCCACTTTTGGCACTACGTATGTGAATTATTATCTATTAACTGAGCCCGTGTATGTTGAATTAGTAGATACTTCCGCAAAAAAGGAAGAGACAATTATAAGGGAAGGAAAGGTTAGTGCGGAAAGGCCAAGAATAGTAACACCGTCTTATCTGGTTAAGCTAGAAGGATTCGGTGAGAATGCGAGAAGATACCTTGAAATGGTTATAAAAGAGTATGGACATCATGCACCGGGAATTTTCTACAATTATAGAAATGATTGGCGTTCTGCAAAGGTTTTTTTGATAAAAGAAAAAATATTATTAATAATATGAAAATTTCAAACATTTTTAAATACTTAATAGTTGGACTTCTATTTACCATCTGCTTTTCTCTTGATGAACTTACAATAGAAAAACGAATTCAACTTGAATTTACAGTGCTCTTTGAACCAGAATCGCTTAATCCTGAATTAAAACCTCCAATGATAATAAGGTCCGGGACACCGCTGCTTCTAGATATTCTTCGTAATAAAGACTACTTAACTTCCCGACAAAAACAGTTATTACCAATGTTAATAACTCGACCCTTTAAGCCTGTAAGTATAGTAAGTCCCGGTGGACATTTTCGAATACACTATAATCCAGCAATAACCGATACATATTACACTCGCCGATGTGCTGAATTCTTCGATCGAGCTTGGTTTGTAGAAATTGACTCACTTGGATTTTTAGCCCCTGTTTCAGATGGAACACTCGGTGGAGATAGTCTATTTGATGTCTATATAAGTCGTTTAGGAATTGGCATTTATGGCATCACTTATCCAGACACCGTCGAGGGTCCAGAACCTTGGTATAATTTGGCAGCATATATCGAGGTGCGAGATAATTACATTGGATTCCTCAGTAATGATGACCCAGAAGGCAGTGAATGGGGTGCTTTTAAAGTTACAGCAGCTCATGAGTTCCATCACGCTTCACATTTAGCTTACGATCCTGAAGAAAAAATATGGTTACTTGAGACATCTGCGGTTTGGATGGAGGATATTGTATACAATTATGTTAATGATTATTATAACTATCTAAACCTTTTTTTTGATTATCCATGGACACCTTTGACAGCCATAGGCTCCCACTATTATTCAACATGTATTTATTTCCATTATTTAACCTGTGAATATGGTGTAGATCTTATAAAGGATATATTTATGAATACAACCTACCTTGACGGAATGGATGCTATCTCGACAGCCATGGATTCATCCGGTTTATCGATCGAGGATGAATTCGCAATTTTTTGTGGCTGGAACTACTTGACAGGAAGCAGATCAGATGGATGTCATTACTCCGAAGGCTCTGCATATCCTGAAATAGTTATCGAAGATACAATTAAAACTCTTCCGTATACTTTTAATCCTTCATCATCTCACAAACCAAGATCATGGGGGGCAAATTACATTGTTTTCCCAAACCCACCCGATTGGATCGAGGTTACACTTAACGGTCAAACCGGACCGGATTGGACACTTACAATAATTATTCAAGGAGACACAAACGAACTCTACATATTTGATGACACAGCGTATATACGAACAGATTCGAATCCAATAGTTATTATAGTTGAACCTACAGGAATAGATAATCCTGGTATAAAATTCAATTATACACTGAATGTAAAAGAATGGTCAAACATACAAGAAGCTGGGAACAAGATCGTTAGCATCCAATTAATAGCCTTTCCTAATCCATTCAATTCAGAAGTGGTTATCCGCAGCACAAAAAAAGGCGTTTTGAGAATTTTCAATTCAAGTGGGAAATGCATTCTGAACGCAGATATCGAAAGCACATTCAGATGGAATCCCAAAAATTTACCTTCCGGATTATATTTCATAACAATTAACAATATCCAAGATTCATATCTCAAATTGCTGTATATCCAATAAAATGAGTCCAAAAAAACTCAAATCGATTTATAGATCAGTATACTTCTGGATATTTCTGGCATTTGTAATAAGAATAGCGGTTTCCTTATTACCGGTTGTTCCGATCTCAGATTGCGAATGGTATAATGAAGTAGCAATTAATATGCACACAGGGAAAGGTTTTTCATTTGATGAAACGCTTACTGCTTATCGAATGCCTGCCTATCCATTTATTTTATCCAAGATATACGATTTATCAGGGGTTAATCCCTTATGTGGAAGGATATTCAATGCTCTTCTTGGGACTCTTGCAATAATTCTTGGTTACAAATTCATAAAAAATAGACTGGGAAAACAAAAAGCACTAATTTGTGCAATCACTATTGCTCTATTTCCAGAGCATATATTATTCACCAACGTGCTATGCCCAGAAATTTTATTCGCATCTTTGCTTATTCTCTGGTTGCTGTTAACTGAACTTGATGGATATTGGAAAATACTTTCCGGATTGTTAGCTGCTGCAATGGTTTATATAAAACCTGTTGCACTACCAATCGTGCTTCTGCCTTTGCTATGGGATTCAAAACGGTGGAAGATATGGTTGGCTTCCTTTATAATTGTAATATTGGCGATAATTCCATGGGTTGCAAGAAACTACAAGCATTTCGGTCATTATAGTTTGACCGATAATTTCTGGGTTAATGTATGGATTGGCAACGGAGCTATGGCAGATGGTGGATATTTTGATACAACAGATCCACCTAATAAAAGTGAATTCGCACTTCAAGATTATTATAGGGATCAATTTATTGAAGATTTCAAACGTGATCCTTTGCGTCCTTTTGTGCTCATACCTGTAAAAATTGCACATTATGCAATACCTTCACTTACAGCTGTCTATTGGGGTCTGGCAGGAATTTTTTCAAATTCAACATACAAAATAATTGCAGTAATTTTGACAATCCTAAATATTGCTTTGGTTATTGCATTTATACTTAAAGTTTTTCAAAAAAAAGTTCCCGCTAAGATGTTGTGGATCATCATATATTTTTCGACTGTTCCGATTGTTTTTTTTGGAAATGATCGCTTTCGATTTCCAATTATATTGTTTATATTATTAAGTGTTATTACCGATTTGAGATCAAGGGAGGAAAGATGATATTTGTTATTTTACTGACCCTGAGTGGTGTATTATTCAGTGAAAGTATGACAGTGGATATAGAGTTTTCGGCTGATGATTTTTCAATCGAGCAAAAAGGTGATTTCTACCGAGTAAATATGGAAGGTGCGCTCGAATTGGGCTTTCCCGGAGAACCTTGTATCCCAGCTATAC
>CAZLTJ010000175.1:2828-3424 GCA_964562425.1 uncultured bacterium | reverse complement strand
ATAACAAGAGAGGAACTTTTCTCTCTGTTGTCGATTGAAGTAGAGAAGAAGCTGGATATACCTGCCAAGGAGGTTCTGAAAAAGCTACATGAGAGAGAAGAAATCTCTTCAACTTTACTTTATTCGGGGATTGCTATGCCTCATGCGATTCCACACATTGTTATTGCTGGAAGTCATAAATTTGATGTTTTTATTGTAAGAAATAAACAAGGAATTTTATGGAATGATAAAAACGAAATGGTTTACACTGCTTTTTGTTTAATTGGCACAAAGGATGAGCGACATTTTCATTTAAAATCGCTAATGGCGATTGCTCAGATTATTCAGAATGAAAATTTCAACAAAGAATGGATGAAAGCCAGGGATGTCACTGATTTACGCTCTATTCTTTTATTAGCTAATCGAAAGAGGGAGCAGTAGGGGCGTGGTTTCCACGCCCTTTTTGCTATTTGCATGCATTCGATTGTATATTTATTTCTATTTTTCTGTATTTAGGGCAGAGGGATTTAGTTTAGGGTGGGGTGACCCCGCCCTTACAAATTCACCATTATTGCGAATGAAACGGTCGTAAATCCATGTTTTGTTGACTATATAAG
>CAZLTJ010000175.1:0-2818 GCA_964562425.1 uncultured bacterium | reverse complement strand
TTTACTATATCATCAACCGAGCAGCCTCGTGAAAGATCGTTAAACGGTTTTGCCAATCCCTGAATTATTGGACCTATTGCCTCAGCACCAGCCATACGTTGGACAAGCTTATATCCTATGTTACCAGAATGGAGATCAGGGAAAATAAGAATATTAGCCTGACCAGCTACGGTTGATTCAGGTGCTTTCTTCGCTGCAACATGGGGAATTATAGCAGCATCGGCTTGGAGTTCACCATCGATTTTTAATTCAGGAGTTAGTTTTCGAACGATCTCGGTAGCTTCAATCACTTTTTCCGCATCAGAATGTTTAGCACTGCCCTTGGTTGAGAATGATAACATTGCGACCCTTGGCTCTATCCCAAGAAGTTGTCTTGCGGTTTGTGCAGATGCTATAGCAATCGATGCAAGCTGTTCGGCGTTGGGTTGTGGCAAAACTGCACAATCTGCGAATACAAAAACCTTTTCTAGCTCACCCATAAATTCTGGTAAAACCATTAGGAAACAACTAGACACAACTTTAACTCCCTTCGCAACGCCCAGACAATGGAATGCTGCACGCATAACATTTCCAGTAGTATTGTTTGCACCAGCGACACCAGCATCTGCGAAACCATTGCGAACGAGCATGGCTCCCCAGTAAAGAGGATTTCTCATGAATTCCGCAGTCTGTTTCTCGGTAATTCCTTTTTTCTTGCGCATATCCATAAATTCCGAAATAAATTGAGTTCTTCGGTAATCTTTCTCAGGATCGGTGATTTCCACACCGGAAATATTTACTTTCTCTTTTTCCGCCAGTTCATGTAATCTTTTTTCTTCACCAACAATGATTACTTTAGCTAAATTTTCCTTAATAATCTGCTCCGCTGCATGAAGCATTCGTGGATCGTCGCCTTCAGGTAGAACGACCGTTCCATTAAGGGCTTTAGCCTTTGAACGAATATCCTCGAGTAGTTTCATTTTACCTTCCTAATTTAATTATTCATTAATGATATATTAACGTAAACTAATTATTATCTCTGAAAAGCCTGAGTTATTCTAATTTCAGATAGTAGCGTCGATACAAAATAAGCCAGTGCCGCAGCAATAACAATCGAAGTTATAGATAATACGAAAAAAATCTTCTGCAATATGGGATTACTTATTCCCATGTTGTTGAGGTTTGTGAGAATCACAAGAAATACTGTAATAAATCCTGCAATTATAATCTCGAAACCTATTATCTTTTTGGGATGGACTTCACCTCTTTTAGGATGATTTATCCATTTCCACTGACCCCAGCAAGAGCTTCCAAAGATACAAAGATACATTACGATTACAGATTGAAAGTTGAGAAATGAACAACCTGAAACCAGAGCAGTAATTTGAGCTGAGATAACGATTAAAAATAAAAAGATAAATGACATCTCCAACGCTCTCGCAATAAAAATATTTTTCCATTTTATAGGAAATCCCAGAGAGAATGAGACATTAACAGTATCATTTGTAGAGAGTTTGGCAGAAATTATCGCAGCTTGTTGAGTTGTAATAACCATCGCTCCTGCCAGACCTGCTATAATATTTCGTCCAAAACTTAGTGTAAAAAATACTACAAAAAAAATAGGTAATAATAAAGCCATTAAGCTTTCTGCATCTCTAACCATATATAACAAATCTCTATTAAAAAAAGGTTTTGACCAGCTTTTATACTTATTAACATTACCGACTATGCGACTTCTTTTGGTTGATGCTCCACCTTCACTCAGAGATATCCCGGATGCAAATCTCCAAATTGCAAGCCAGATAATTATTGTAACACACAGAATTATCGATGCATGAAAAGGAGAGCCGGCGACTCCATACGAAATGAAACGCAAACCGGGAAATATCGAGGGATCGAATTTTAATATTTCATTCAGACCTTCACTTTGGATTGATTTGCCTAATTCTTCATGCAATTTTGGTGCTACATTCCAAATTACGATGAACATTATTAGATTAAAAATCATCGACCATTGAACTAACTTTCTTGTACCACCTTTTCTGGATATTCGTGAAATAGATAACGAAATTAACAGTGAAATTCCAGCTATTGCAAAAAGTATTGAAATCATTGTAATTATACTGAATAAATTAGGATTGGCAATTAAATATCCAATTGTAATAGTCATAAAGAAAATTGCGGGGAGGATTGCGATAGCTATGGAATTCATCAGCGAAATAATAATCAGATATTGCTTTTTTATTGGTAAGTATAAAAAATATCGAAACGAACTTTGGGGATCGAATAAGTCGGTAGCTATTGCAGGCACCAACTGAATTATGAACATGAATGCGACAAAAGCCATTTGGATTGTATAAATCATAGATGCAATCTCGGGGGATTTTTTTGAGATTGAATTGAAAAAACTTGCGGAACCTACAGTAAACATTAGAAACATAAATAAAATAAATACCCAAACGAGTAATTTTAATATTTGTTTGCTTGATTTTCCTGTCTTAAAAAATAACCTAATACTCGACTTTAATTTGACTTCCAATACATACAAAAAGGCTTTCACAATTCCTCCAGCAAAGCCATAATCTGCTTTTCATCAGCACCTGTTAATTGTAAAAATATCTCTTCTAAATCTCCTGACGATCCCGCTTGTTGTCGCAACTCATCCATGTTTCCTGTGGCAACAAGCTTCCCATCAGCAATTAGTCCTAATCTATCACATACTTTCTCTGCTATTTCGAGAATGTGAGTTGTAAAAAAAATTGCAGAACCTTCCTGTGCAAAACGTTGAAGAATTAATTTTAAAGCACGAGCGCTGTATGGATCAAGTCCCGTCGTGGGT
>CAZLTJ010000174.1:0-3458 GCA_964562425.1 uncultured bacterium | reverse complement strand
AACAGAATTGCAAGAGGAGGCACAGTGAAACCTGATAGGCATCTGGAAAAGGCAGGATGAATAGTTTGTTTTGCAATTGGAGATGCAAAATTATCTTAGAATTGGCTATTCCTGCCAATGGAATTGCAAAAAGATGATCTGGTAGGGAGAAAAATAATTAAAAAATAGGATCGGAAGAGGAATATGGCCATTAATCTGTTACCTTCAATGATAAAGGATATTGAAAGGCTTCAGAGATATGAACGGATATTTCAGTGGCTTCTTATAAACGAAAACTTTTAAAAAAACCAGAGTAATTGTAATAAGCAACTAAATATTAGCCTTTTAATAAATGACTCTTGAATGTTCTTATGATTCTTTGATGTTTAAACCGTCACTCCAGGTAATCATGGATGGGATTCTTGCCTATAAAAAAAATAAACACACTTCGTATATAACACCAAATTGGAATAATAAAAAAAGTTCGTTTATGAAGTAGTTATATGCCATGTGGGGTAAAAAAGGGAGACGGATGTTATGCCCAAAAGACTAAAAAGCGTTCAGATTGATCAATTGGCAATGAATTATGTCCGTAATGTATTTAATTCTATGAATTGGAATCCTAATCCAGTAGAAACAGATTTTGGTGTGGATTTGCACGTTAAAGTATTTGATAAGACGACAGGCGAAAGTTTGCCTTGGGAATTTAAAGTACAAGTGAAGGGAACCGAGCACCTAAAAATCACGGATACTGAAGTTTTGTATAGAGGAGTTGATACTAATCATATTTGTGATTGGATAAGTGGTCATCTACCAGTTCTTTTTGTGGTATGTCATGTGAAGAATAGCATTGTGGTAGCATCGTACTTTACCTGGGTAGACAAATTTGTATACGAAAAACTCAAATGGCCAGTTGGGGTTGACTCTTTTAGCCCACCAGAGACAATTAGTCTTAGATTGTCAACTAATCACTATTTTGATGCAAAATGTCAAAACGATCTACTTGGATATCTCAAAGAATGGTATCCCATGAATAAGACTATAGAAAACATTAGAGAGTATCTATCCACTATCTCTCGAGAAAAAGAAAAATCATACGACATAAGAAGTGGAATTCTCAAATGGAGCCTTTTTGCTTTACCAATTACTTATATGCGAAGAAATCAAGGTTTAAAGGAGCAAATCATTAGTGGTGAGAAGAACCTCTTGCACTGTGCTGGTCGAACAATTTTATTACTTGGAAAACCTGCTACGGGCAAAACAACCACTGTCGATCGCCTAATAGCTTGTCCGCCCAGTGATATTATTACAATTTCAATCAAAGAAAAACTACCTGCTCAAAGGGAAAAGGTCTATAAACATATCTGCCACACGGTAGGTATTTTAAATCAGAAACATGTTGAATATCTTCAATCGCAAAGCCGTTTCCTCCTGATTGTTGATGGCTTAAATGAGTTTAATGAATACAAGAATATTATAAATAGTATAGTTCATTTAGCATCTGAACTACCAGATACTCGGTTTATTGTTACATGTAGAACCGACGATTATGACCTAATGAAACGACGCTTAAGAGGATTCGAAGAGTGGGAAATTATTGGTTTAAATAGCGAAGCACAAGATTCTTTTCTCTCGACCCAGTCGGATGAGGTAAAAGATGCTGTACTAAATGCATTTAATCAACAGCCCAAATTACGGGAATTATGTAGCAATCAGTTTTTATTTCTTATAGCGGTAGAACTGATTTCGAGCTTAAAAGGTCTACCCCTACGAAGAGTGGACTTATACAAGAAATTCCTCTCCAGATATCTAAAGTGGATGAAAGTACCACAATTGGAAAGGGATCATATGATTAAGCTACTTTCAAAGATTGCTTTCACAATGAGAAAAACACGAGGGAACAGAACGTTAATATTAAACTCAATGCTTAGTCGTCTGACAGCAGAAGAGGTTAGATCTCAGGATGCAAGGTCAGTAAAGACCATGCTTTACAAGCATGGCTTGATTGAAAAAGTTGGCAAATATAGCAGATTTTTTCAAGAAACACTACAAGAATATTTGTGTGCTTATTTTTTAGTTTCTAATGGCATTCTACCCTGCAATCTTAATTATAACGAGGGCTGTTTATCTTATGATGGTATAGAATTGAATGACATGATCAGATCTTTTTATATCGAAATAGGTGGTTTTGATCGTTTAATCTTAGAAAATTATAGTGATGAGAAAATATGGCGATAATAGAAGTAACAGCATTTTTAAACTTACCTCACACGGCATATAACACGGCACAAACGGCTGACGCCTAAATTGCTTCGTAACTTCATTTGTGCCGGAAACGTTATATGAAATGGCGATATTGATAAAAAACTTATGTTTAAGATTAATATAAGTGCAAGTAAGAATAAAAAGACAATAAAAGATATATGAAAAACGAAAGAAATATCCTACTTGTTGAGCCTGCATATAAAAATCCATATCCTCCTTTGGGTTTAATGAAAATTTCAATATGGCACAAGAAGAGAGGTGATGATGTAGAATTTATTAAAGATACTCTGCATGATCCTAAACTCGATCTCTTTGAAAAAAATAATATGTGTTATAAAAAACTCAAGGACCATTATGACATCATATATATAACAAGTTTGTTTACATATCAAGCTTACTATGTTATTGCTTCGATAGATTACTACAAGAAAAGATTCCCTGATGCTAAAATAAGAGTGGGGGGGATTATGGCAACCCTAATGCCATACTATATCAAAGAAAAGACAGGTATAGAACCGCATATTGGTCTACTCAGAGGGGCTGAAAACTGTCCACCAGATTATTCTTTATCCCCTAACTTAGAATATTCAATCACTTTCACAACCAGGGGATGTCCCAGAAATTGTCCTTTCTGTGCCGTAAGGAAGCACGAACCAAAGTTTTTTGTAAAAGAAAACTGGCCTAGAGATATAGATATAACGAAAAAAGGAATTATTTTCTGGGATAATAACTGGCTTGTATCACCTAATTTGGAAAAAGATGTTAAAAGATTACTAGAATTTAGAAAAATAGGAATAACAAAAATTGATTTCAACCAAGGATTAGATTGCAGATTATTCGACGAAGATAAGGCAAAATTATTGAAGCAAATAAACATCAAACCATTGAGATTTGCATTTGATAATGGCTCAGAAGACGGATATGTACAAAAAGCTATCAAATTGGCACAAAAACATGGTTTTAATGATATAAGGGTTTATGTCTTGTATAATTTTGAAGATACACGTGACACACCAAGATATTTTTACTATAGAATTAATGAGATAAATAAATTGGGGGCATTATCTTATCCAATGCGTTATCGCTCTATCAATAATTTGAATGGCCTATACATTTCAGATAACTGGGATAAAGAATTGCTAAGGGCTTTAAAATTGTCCCTCATGTTTTATTACTCAAAAGGAATGATTAGAAAAAATCGTGAAGCTTTTAAG
>CAZLTJ010000173.1:2591-3545 GCA_964562425.1 uncultured bacterium | reverse complement strand
GCTGAGACTTAACCCAAAAACCGGTTATAAAATTTCTGAAACCATCCTTGACGACCGAATTCCCGAAACCGAAAGAAATTTACAGACATTTATACAGGGTAAGAAAATGCCAGTTGCGTTACCTGACATATTGTCAAGCGATGGTAAATACGTGTATATGCGGTCACAACGGTTTAACCTTGAAGGTCGTCGAGCCAAAATTGCCCCTGAACATGAAACCAATCAGGAAGGCGAAGGAATTCACCTTTTTTCACCAATCGGCTTTCTCGATAACACCTGGTTCCATCGAGGTTACTGGATTTACGGAAAGAACGCTGGTGAGGGGTTTTCGGAATGGTTTATCCCAGCTCGCCTCGTGCCGAGCGGTCGGATTCTTGTGTTTGATGATAAATACGTGTATGGCTACGGTCGTGACCCGGAATACTTAACTAACTCTTCAGTATTAGAATATCGATTATTCGCAGCGAAAAAGTTTCTCAATCCCAAACTTGTGAAGAATCTTAAGACAGTAAAAAGAGGCGACAACTCCAACTGGAAAGCAAGGTCACAGTTAAAGCTGAATGAGCGTAATGCTATCGATTACAAATGGCTAAAAGAACATCCCCCGCTCCTTGTTTATGCAATAGCACTTGCTAACAACACGCTTTTCATTGCCGGACCAGAGGATGTGGTTGATGAGAAACAAATTTGGGGACGTTTACTTCAACCGGAAAAGAAGGCAGAGTTGGACAAACAACTCAATGCATTAATTGGCAGTCGAGGAGGTCTGCTGTGGGTTATCTCTGCCGAAAATGGAAAGAAATTAGCAGAGTATAAACTGGAATCTCCACCCATATTTGATGGCATAATTGCCGCTTATGAACGTTTGTATTTAGTATTGAAAAATGGTGAAATTGTTTGTTATAAATGATTCCAGTGACAGGTGACATAACCGAACTGTGTGTATAGTCAAAA
>CAZLTJ010000173.1:0-2581 GCA_964562425.1 uncultured bacterium | reverse complement strand
CAACAGTGCGTTTCAACACAAATACCCTAGAGCTAAAATAATCCAGTTATGTGGGAGACTTGATATAAATGCCAAACCTTTATGGGTAAATGAGTGCGAAGAAAACGCCGCTTCGGTTTTGTGCAAGAATGCTGTAGTAATTGCTAAAAAGAACGAAATTGTCGCAATGAGTCTTCAAGACGGCAAAATACTTTGGACACAGCCGTTACCGGTTTCCCCCGTTCCCTGGGGATTAGCTGTGGATCGTGATGGCAATACTATTGTTACGCTTAAAAATGGTCAAGTTCTTTGTTTCGGTCAAAGCATCTCTCAAAATAGAATAGCAAGTTTATTAAATCAATAATGATTTAATGTATACGTTGTGGTGTTAAATATATATCGAAGACCTACCAGAAAAAACATGAAATATATATTTTTAGGAGTACATCGGTTCGGAAAAATCATAGCAGCACTAAAGTGGTGGTTTATCACGGTATTCTTCTTTATGGTACTTTCAGAATCTATTGCTTGTACTCTTGAAGATACTTTAGGCTTTTGGCACTCCGCCAACACAAGACTTTTACCTGTATATGCTCCTCTTGCAGAACAAATCGCAGCCGATTATAACCTAAAAGAGAAAGACGGAATAGGGATAGACCTGGGAAGTGGTCCCGGCAACCTGATAATAGAACTTTGTAGAAGAACCCAGCAATTGCTGTGGATAAATGCCGACATCAATCCTAATTACTTTCCACTTTTTTTAAAGGAAGCTAAGGAAGCCGGTTTTGAGCATAAAGTTAGTGCTACATTTGCGGATGCACAAAAATTACCCTTTAATGATAATTACGCCGAAATTATTGTTTCACGAGGCTCATTCCATCTATGGGAAAACAAGCAATCAGCATTTTCTGAGATTTACCGTGTTTTAAAACCAGGTGGTGTTGCTTTTATAGGTCGGGGATTTTCTGATAATCTCCCTGTTAGAGTTGCTCGAAAAATTCGGAAACAGGGAAATGTGCCTAAATATGATGTTGAAAAAACAGCGGATGAATTAAGAGAAATTATGCAGGCTTTAAAAATCAAAGATTATAGAATTAAAATCCCTAAACCACCTGGAAGTGAAAATGTAAATTACGGTATCTGGATCGAGTTTTATAAGCATTCTTCTCAACCTAAAAAAGGAGTAGGCAAAATTCGGGGCAAAATAATTGACTCTGAATCAAATAAACCCCTCTCAAATGTAAATGTGATTATCGAAGAAACAGCATTAGGTGCTTCAACCGATGAAAAAGGATACTTTTCAATTATTAATATACTGGCAGGAACATATATATTAAAAGCGTCAAGAGTTGGATATTCTACCCGAATAGTAGAGAATGTCAAAGTTAATGCAGGTAAAACAACTACTAAAAATATATCATTAATAGTTTCTGCTATTAAAGGTAAAGAAGTAATGGTCAGAGCTATCCGCCATCGTGATGTGATTTCAAACCCTTTGACCGAATCACTTGGACTCGAGACATCAACAACTGTAATAACTGAATCCGATATAAAAAAACAGGGAGCAAAGACCATTATTGATGCTTTGGAATATATTCCGGGTGCTTGGATTGAAACACGTGGACGCAAAGTTAAACAATTTTTTTCGATACGTGGACAGAAATATCCATACCCGGATTATGCGATAGAAAGTACCTGGCAGCGCGAGTTTCATGAATTACCTTATTTCTTTTCTTCATCTGATATTGATAGAATTGAGGTTATAAGGTCAAGTTCTGCTCTTTTAAAAGGTCTTTCTGGTCTTACAGGAATAGTTAACATTATCCCGAAAAAATATAATGAAATGGAAACCTCGGCAGAACTTGAGTATGGTACTTATAATGCATATCGTCTTCATTTATCCCACGGGGCAACTAAAGGAAATTGGTCATATGCATTTGGCTTAAGCCCGGCGCATACTGATGGGCCGGACAATAAGAATGCTGCAGAAAATATGAATAATTTTCGTGGGAATATAACATGGAGTCCAGTCAATAACTTCTCTATAAATACCAACCTATTTTATCTTACTGGACGAAGGGAACTTAGAAAAGCAGAACCTCCAGCCGATTTAAAGTTCCAAAATACTCTTGAACAATATGATCCATTTCAGGCAACTTTAATCAATACGAAAATACACTACAATCTCAACGAGAAAACATCGACACAACTTCTTCTACATTACAGTGATAAAGACCATTATTTCTTAAATACATCTGTTACTCCACATTCAACCACAACTGAAAATGACTATGAATGGGGAGTAAATTTAACTCAGTCGCTATCTATTTCAAGTAATAATGTGCTCCGTATCGGAGGGCTCTATAATCACTGGACTGCACCCAATGGGAAACGTTTCTATGTTGGCAGGCGTTGCGACCTTGAGACCTTTTCAGCAGTTGTTGTTGACGAGTATCAATTTGGATCTTTGATTTTTGATGCAGGACTGCGATGGACGAGAACACACATAAATGAATATGGTGCTTTTAATATAAATGGAAGTTCACGGGGATTTAAAAATGTTCCTTCTGTTATGGATGAATGGGAACCTTCTATAATAAAC
>CAZLTJ010000172.1:375-3586 GCA_964562425.1 uncultured bacterium | reverse complement strand
GGGTAATACCACCTTTCCAATTTGGACGATTTTCCCTTTTTTGAGATTTATTTCTTTCTTTGAGAACGCAACTTGGAGAACAAAAATTCTCTTTAGAGCGTTTTATTTGCCATTGGGTTGTAAGGAATTCTTGCCCACAAACTGGACAAATTCTTTTCACTTTCCCACCCTTCCACGCAGGATTTTTTGAGCCAAACATACTATGTGGTGGAAGTTTATATCTAGTTTCGTAAAATAATTCCGAGAATTTTTTCATAATTAATCTTTCTTTTTATTTTTTTTATTCTTTCTTTCTACATATGCATCTTTAACCAAACCCTGTTTGATTAATTGTTTTGCTAATCTTTTGGGTATATCAAATCTATCGCCTTTCTTTTTAAGTCCATATCCACTCACTTCAAGTTCTTCGTTGCTTATCCATTCAACTCTTTCCATTCCGTCCATGATTCCTCCTAATAAGTTTCTTCCTCTTCAGTATCAAGTCTTATTTCAGCATAATGAACTAATACATCCCCGAACATTAAAGGAGTTATACTTGTAGTATTAATTGAGTTGGTTGTTAAAACAGTATTATTCAATTTTGGTTTCTCTCTAAATTTTTCCCTAATAGTATCAATCAATGGTTGAAATGTTGTATTTTCTGTAGCACCATTTGAACTCAAAGCATAGAAACATCGGATCAACCACATAGAAAATACTTTATTAGTTCTGCTCGCTTCTCGTTCTTCATTCACATCGGTTCGGGTGATTATATAACCATGAATTACATCATTCGAATCTTTAAAAGAACTTATATATGTTGCCCAATCCTTAACATGCCTTTCATATTTATAAACAGTATCGGAATCAACCCCGGTTGCTGTTTTTAAAATAATGGCTATTTGATTAATGACTGTAGTATAACTCATTTATTTCCATCTCGCTATAATTCTATTTGCTGCTCTATTTAACATTCCCTGAGCCTTATTATTTAACATTGCAAATGCATTCCTGAACATCCAATGAGCCTTTCTGAATCCACCCCGAGTTTTTATTGCCCGGGCTATCAAGAACGATACTCTTTCGATATCCTTCGGATCCCCTATTCCCAATTTACCACGAACCCAATCAGCAATTGCAGATATATTCGGATACTTTGCAGGAAATTGTCCGGTTTCCATCGGCATTGCATAAGCAGAAGGTGTTGCTACAATAGCATGCATATCCAATCCATTCCCTCTAATCTCTCTAAACTCTGAATTTGCAAGAGAACCCTGCCATACAGGAGTCCCGATTCCTACCCGTCTTAAAGTAAAAGAACTTGCTTCCTCTAAAAAATTCTTCCACTCTTCAACAAATATCCTTGATGCTTTTACAGGATCCTTGAGAAATAAACCTCGAACTTTTACATCAATAGAAAGTTGAACCATTTTATTTACCTATAATTTGAAAAATTGCTAATGTTCCAGAAAGAACAATGGCCGCCAAAAGACCGACAACTATTTTATTATGCCAATATTTTAACCAATCAACATCATTGGCAACCGTAGGCAATCCCTTAGTATTTTCCTCAATTCTTTTTACAGTTTCAGATATAAAATTAACTTCTGTTTTCATAACAGAGATTTGAGTTTGTATCCCATTTTTCTTTTTTCTGCTATTCATCGAGTATACTCCTTATGAGTTAATCGGTTTAAACCTAATTCTTTATATGTAGTATCAAATTCTCTGAATGCTCCTGCAGCACCAACTTTCTCTGGAAATAAATGATTAAAATATCGGGTCCATAAATTTTTAGAACGAGTTCCCCATACATCACTCTTATCCCGATATGCAACTACATCCGCCGTTATACTTGAATTAGCTGTATTGCCATAATAATTTGCTACCGATAAAGCAGCAAGAGAAGCTGATAGATTAGCAAATGCTCCAAGGTCATTAGTATAAATTGTCGCATCACCCGAATCCGGAATTGAATGCATTCCATAATAGAAAACCCGGATAGTTCCTGTTGAAGGTGTTTCTCCAGTAAACCGGAGATATTTTTTTGTGGTATCTTCATATATTTCCCAATCTTCAAAAGCAACTTGTTCATCTTCGGGATTCTGATATTCATCTGCGGGATAGAGAACCTTATCGATATAAGAAATTTCATCAACCCATCCTGTTAAAACTGTACTGTTAATTTCATAACTGTAAGAACTAGCAGCGGATATATCACCAATTCTTTTGTAAGGTCGATGTGTACTATATATTTCGGTAGCTTCGGTTTGCATTATATCTTCAAGTTGTGCATCTGTAAGAATAGAAGGAGATGTATCCAACTGAATTATTCTCTTAACATCCGCTAATATAGTTGCTTTGGTAGCCATTATTTTAAAACCAATACTCCGCTTAAAGTTTTCTTCTCTGGAACTTTATAATAGAATTCCTTTGCTTCTTTAGGAGTACAGTAAACACGAACATTTGCATCTGCTTTAAAAATATAAATCTTTTGTCCTGCAGAAAGACGAAACTTATACTGACTCGAAGTAATGGTTTTCTGTTGGACTAAAGAATATACCATGGATGCAATTAAAACTAACCATAAAATTAAACTCACATAAAAAAACTTTTTCATTTATTCCCCCCTATTGCCAATTTTTACTCCACATAATTATATCTAAACAATTAGATGAATTTCCCGGGACAGCATCATTGTAGCATCTATGAATTTTTATTATTCCTTTGCTGATATCTACAATATGACTTGAAATAAAATTCCGTGTAGTTTCCTCAATTTCATCTCGTTTACTTTTTAAATTCCATGGAAATCTTATAATTGCTTTCATATTGTAAGAAGCAATTCCAGCAGAAGCAACAATAACGTCCCACTCTCTTTTTTCTTCTTGACTCAACCATATACATCTACTCGAATTATTAACAACATAATTATAGGCAGTATCACGAGCAGACTCGTCATTAAAATACGCTTCCACACACAATGCTGGCATGTCTCCGTAACATTTGACTCCGATAAACATAACAAACAGAATTAAAAGTTTTCTCATTTTCCTACCACCTGTTTACAAGGAGCATTGTCTTTTGAGAGTGTTCCTACGATTGAATCTGAATGATTACCACTTGCGGTTGTATCAAAAACACCGCCTGTTTTCTCGTCGAAAGTCCATTGGTGAACAAGTCCCGGAACATCATCTCCTACAGCTTTATCCACTCCACTTTTTATTTGTGC
>CAZLTJ010000172.1:0-361 GCA_964562425.1 uncultured bacterium | reverse complement strand
TCAACCCGACAATGTGCCCAGAACTGCCAATCCGCACTTGATGAATTTCTTCCTACAGTTACCGCCACCGCTGAACCCATAGATGTCGGACTGAGAATTGCAGTCGTATCTCTATATTCACCATTTACATATAAGTACCAATTCGTTCCGTCGCTTGTAAAAGCCACGTGCTGCCATACTTCCATTTTCCATACTTCAGTCGTCTGCCAATCAAAACCAACTCTACCTATACGAATATAAGGTTCTGCTCCATCTTCATCTACTATTATATAAAGATGTTTATCTGAAACCGCATTAGGAGTTACTCCAAAACCAAAAACATAATGGTCACCACTCCCGGTAGTATAAGGATAAATATCTG
>CAZLTJ010000171.1:0-3644 GCA_964562425.1 uncultured bacterium | reverse complement strand
CACTTTTGTATTTTAACAAACATAAAACCTCCAGTATAAAATGTGTCTACAATGAATATACAGATCAAAATTTATATTTCAAGAAATATTCTCTCTTGTAATTTAAATTTTTCTAATTAAGATTCAAATCTAAAAATATTTTGTGTATATTTGATAATCTAGTATCCAATAGTCTAATTTCTACATCAACCCAACAAGCGATTGTAGGGAAATGATACTTTTTTAACTTTTTAAAATTTACATCCTAAACTTCGGACCTAAGTAAATCTCCCGAGCTTTTTTATCATTTAGCAGGAATTCCGATGAACCCTCGATGAGAACTCTACCCTCGAAAATAATGTAAGCTCGATCCACAATTGACAGCACTTCTCGGACGTTATGATCTGTAATAAGCACTCCTATGCCCATCTCTTTAAGACCAATAATCAACTTCTGGATCTCCCCTACAACAATCGGATCGATGCCCGAAAACGGTTCATCGAGAAGGAAATATTCAGGATCAGCGCAAAGCGATCGAGCAATTTCTACACGTCTTCGTTCTCCACCGGACAAGGTGTATGCCTTTTGTTTTCGAACATGAATTATGTCAAGTTCTTGGAGGAGTTTTTCAATCCTAGGTTTTCGAGCTTTTTTATCCTTTTCCATGAATTCAAGAACTGCCATAAGATTTTCCTCAACTGTTAATGTTCTGAAAACTGATGGTTCCTGAGGTAAGTATGTTATGCCTTTTCGAGCGCGTTTGTACATTGGCATTTTTGTTATGTCATTTCCACCTAAATAAACTCTTCCTGCATTCGGTCGAATAAGTCCTGTAATCATATGAAAAGTTGTAGTTTTTCCCGCACCATTAGGACCGAGAAGACCCACAACCTCACTTGGACTAACTGCCAAGTCGATGCCCTGAACAGCAGCTTTCTTGCCAAAATTTTTCTTAAGTCCTTCCGTTCGCAAAATATTGATTGAATCCTTATTTGAAGCTTCTCTATTCGAAGTCATAGTAAACATCATCCTGAAATTGTACCACTAACGTTTTTAACTCGTATTTTCTCAAAATTTGGGTCTGAGATAAAACCGACACCTACAATAATCTCATTACCACGAACAACTTTAACTTTTGATCCACTTTCCACTTGTCCTTTTTGTGGATTCCATCGAAGTGAGTCGGAATATAACTTTGTGCCATCCGGAGCTTCTAAGGATACATTGCCAAATACCGATACTATTCTACGTCGACCTACTCCTTGCCCTACATAGCCAGAATCCGCCAACATACCTCCGTTTGGTACACTATCCTTCGGTTGATAAAATTTGACATTAATATTCCAACCCCAAATAATACTACCGCGAGTTTCCATTTTATCTGCATCTAATATAGCTTGAAGTATTCCCTCTTCTGTGAAAATAATTTTTGCCTGCTCCAATTCAGCTTTATTCTGAGGTTTCCTTTTCTCATGAGCAAGGTCATCTCTTTCGCAAGAAATACCTAAAAAAGAAAAAAGCAAAAAAACTAACAGTAAACACCATAACAGTTTTAATCTCTGAGGAAAAAACCGAGGTAATGTATTAAATGAGAATATTCTATTTTCTGAAAATTTCATCTTAGGTTTTTTTCTCCTTTTTTTCTGCTGCAGGAAACAGAACATTATTTAAAATTAACCTGTATCCTGGAGAATTTTTATATAACGAAAGGTCGGATGGAGGATCACCGATATAATGGGCATAATCCTCTGGATCATGACCTGACATAAATGCAAAAAAACCTTTGCCAATATTTCCATACAAGTATTTTGCAGCAGAACCGTCGTCGTATTGTCCAAGAATAATAACATTCTTTTTTATACATTTAGAATTAAATGCAGTAGTTTGTCCAAGGAAATCCTTTATAATAGAAGCATGATCTTGAACCAACATCGTTGGAACAGGATCAAATTTTGCTGAGAAATCAAAAAGCCTAAAGAACCGTTTGTCTCTGTCCCTTGCCAATCTATCCGGTTGAATGTCAATATCTGAGAATTCATAGATCATAGGATCCGGTATAAGCTTAAAGTTCTCGAATGCAATACATTTGGAGAAATCAAGTTTATATTCATAATCAGCATCGACCGGATCTCCATCGAAGGGAACGTCCACAATATCGCAATTTTCCGCTGCAAGGGCTATGTCCCATGAATCAGTAGCAGAACACATGGCAAATAAAAAACCACCATTTGCAACATATTCCTTAATTTTTCTTGCAACTGCTTTTTTCATTTCGGTAACCTTAGCGAATCCCAGTTTTCTCGCAGTTTCTTGATTTAATGCCACATCCCTTTGATACCATAACGCATTACGATATGAAGCGTAAAATTTGCCATACTGACCAGTGAAATCCTCATGGTGCAAATGAAGCCAGTCGAATTCCGATAACTTACCGAGCATAACTTCCGGGTCCCAAACCGTTTTGTAACTTATCTCTGCATATTCAAGAGCCAATCTCACAGCATCATCCCATGGATCATGCGTTGGTGGAACATAAACGCCTATCTTTGGTGCTTTCTCGAGAAGAACGACTTCCATATTGAAGTTTTCAATTATGTTATAAATTTCTGCAATCTGACCACCACTTACAACTGCATAGGATACACCTCTAATCTTACAGGTTTGCTCGATATCCGCTTTAGAAGGAGTAAGGAAACTTCCACCCCGATAATTCAAAAGCCATTCTACATTATATCCTCTTTCGAGGCACCAGTATGTTACACCATACGCTTTCAAATGATCCGATTGTGTTTCATCCATATATATCAATAAATTCTCTGCATTTACCAAGCTAAGAATCCCACATAAAAGCACAGTTATTATAAACCTCATCACTTCTTCTCCTCCAAATAACTCATTGAGTTTTAAACTCTTGAAAAATTTCATAACATATCATTCCAAATATCTTGACCTTATTAATATAATCTACGATTATATAAGTTATGATTTTTTAAAAAAATCGCAATAGCTAATGAATACAAGTGATTTTCAATTAGTGTATTAGAAATTTAAGAATTAGCTATAGTTAAGATTCACAATTAATTTCTTTTAAAATGTTAAACCTTATATGGAAAAATATATAAAAGTCCAAAAAGCTCGTGAACATAATCTGAAAGAAATTTCAGTGAAAATTCCTAGGAATAAGTTAGTAGTTATCACTGGCTTATCCGGCTCAGGTAAGAGTTCACTCGCATTCGATACGATATTTGCTGAAGGACAAAGAAGATATGTGGAATCTCTTTCAGCATATGCACGACAGTTCCTCTCATTAATGGAAAAACCGGATGTAGACAGAATCGATGGACTTTCTCCTGCAATAGCAATCCAACAACGAAAAGCTTCACACAACCCGAGATCTACCGTTGCAACAACAACGGAAATATACGATTATACACGACTTTTATATGCTAGAATCGGAACTCCATACTGTTGGATTTGCGGCAAACAGATTGAGCGATGGACAGTTAAAGGAATTGTTGATAGTATCCTGTCTATGCCGAAGAACCACAGAATATTTTTACTTGCACCTATTGTTAGAGGTCGAAAAGGGGAGCATAAAGCACTTTTCGAGAAGCTTCAAAAGGAAGGTTTCTTACGCGTTAGAGTTGATAACCAGATTCGAATGA
>CAZLTJ010000170.1:0-3644 GCA_964562425.1 uncultured bacterium | reverse complement strand
CCTCTAAAGGGGGAAAATTTAATATTTCAATCGAGGAATCAAAAAATAAATTCGTCATTAGACTTTTTAACACCGGTGAACATATTGAGAAATCATTAATCGCTAATCTTTTCAAACCGTATGTTAGTACAAAAGGTAAAGGAACTGGTTTAGGATTATTTTACTCAAAACGTGTAATCGAATCTCATGGCGGCCCATTGGAAGCCAATAACGTTCATGAAGGTGTGGAATTTGTTGTCACTCTACCAATATTTTAATAATTAATCATAATTAATCAATAATAAGCAATATATCAATGATATATTTCTGTTTTATTGAGTAAAGCTTCATTGAAATATTACAATGAGGTTAATATTCATTCAAAATATAGTATCATAAAATGCAATGAAGAAAACAAGAATAAAATAAACAATAAATATAATTGTGAATACTCCATGCAGCTTGAAAAGATATGCTACACTTTTTAAATAACGCTCGAGTGTTATATTATCCTTTATTTTTATGATTTTTTTCCCTTTTTTGACAACGTTAAGTGATGCAATAGTTAACCATGAAAAAAGGAAACTAGGTAATATTATCACTGCATAAGCTAGAGGTATCCATTCCATAATGGCACTTATAAAGATTACTAAAGTAGCAATTGATATTAAAAGGTAAACTTTGCATAGGAAATTGAGCCAGTCTACAGTTTTTTGTATGTGTTTAATATAATTTTCAATATAATCTTCTCGATTTTCCATTTGAACCTCCTTCATGAGTAAATTTCTTCAATACAGTGATTTGTAAATTACGGTCTTCCAGCAAATTCTAATACATTACCATCAGGATCAACAAATCGAAACATTGCAAAATCTGAGGAATACTCTATATAATCTTCAATTATTGTTACTTTCTGGGACTTCAAAAATTCGAATGTTTTTTTAACACTTGGGCAATCGAAGACAGGAGAAATTGTCGGATGAGTCAATCCTGCAGATTCTGCTGGAGACCTTCCTCCTTCTATGTAAACGGAAATTTCATTTGATTTCAATAGTATACCTGTACCCATTTCCTGCGGTTCAGAGAAGCCTAATATTCTCATATAGAATTTTTTAGAGCGTTCTATGTCAGAAACATATATCGCGATTATCTGAAGGTTAGTGACTTTACAATCCTCAGGAACATTACAATTATCTGTATGTACATTATTCATTTATTTCTCCAATGTTACTAATAATTAAAATTATCATCGTAGTATTATAATGAAAATAATGAAATCTAATCATTTCTTCATTTTTTTTATTAGAGAGGGAACTATCTCGAACAAATCCCCAACGAACCCGTAGTCAGCCAACTCGAAAATTGGAGCGTTAGGATCTTTGTTAATTGCCATAATAACCTCAGAAGGTTGCATTCCAACCTGATGTTGAATTGCTCCCGAAATTCCTATTGCAATATATAATTTAGGTGAAACGGTTTTCCCAGTTTGGCCTACTTGATGAGCATATGGTACCCATCCAGCATCCACTGCTGCCCTCGATGCTCCAACTGCTCCATTAAAAATTTTCGCTAATTCAAAAAGCATCCCGAAAGCCTCCGGACCGTCGAGTCCTCTACCACCAGAAACAATAACATCAGCTTCTGCAATATTTATCATATCACCGAGCTCTTCTATGCTTTTGAGAATTGTGGTTCTTTTTCTGGGCCATTTTATATCAGAAAGGTCTTCAACAATTACTTCACCTTTTCTTTCGTTCTCTTCAGGAAGAGGTTTCATTACTCGCGGTCGAACTGTAGCCATTTGAGGTCTAGTATTAGGGCATAAAATCGTTGCCATGATATTACCACCAAAAGCTGGTCTTGTTTGCATTAGAAGACCAGTTTCAGGATCAATGTCAAGTTGAGTACAATCTGCTGTTAGTCCAGTATTAATTTTAACTGCAAGACGAGGAATAACTGACCTTCCCCATATTGTAGCACCACAAAGTACAATTTCTGGTTGATATTTTTTGACGAGCTTTTCGAGAACGATTGAGTAATTCTCCTCATTAAAATCTTTCAAATATTCAGAATCTGCAATAATTACCCTATCAGAACCTTGATATACATACGATTCAGCTAAGTCTTTGATATTATGACCAAGTATAATTGTAGTAAGGTCCACCTCCCGTGCATTTGCTAAAGTTCTACCAACACTAAGAAGTTCAAATCCTACTGTAGCAGGCTTACTATGCTCGAGCTCTGCAACAACACACACACCAGAATATTCGTTAATATCTACTGGTTTAAATTCAGTAAGTTCCGCTCTGGAGACAATAGCATCATATGGACATGCATCTAAACATGCACCGCAGACTGTGCAACCTTCCTCAATGATTGCTATATCATTTATAATTTTAATAACACCAAAAGGACAGGAGGGAACGCACGCATTACAACCTATGCAGAGGTCTTCAATTATTTCAATATAATTCACAAAACCTCCAAAATTCTTTTTCACAGAAGAATCGGAAAATCGTTAAATTTACTAACCTTCTTCTTTAATAAGTTCTATAGTATAGCTATCTACTGGTTCGAGTTCGTTGTTTAAATATTCCTTTATAGCCATTACAATAGGTTTTTCTTTTTCCACCAAGTTAACTTTGTATTTTTTTTGAAGTTCAATTCGTAATTGGTTGATCTCACGTGCTCTTTTCGATAATAGAAGAACCACTTCGTATTTGGTCATTCCTTTAAGTGGTGGCGTGAAAAGATCTAATTTATCCTCCATTGTTCCCTGGCTGGTAAAAATATACTTTGTTTGATTTTTCATAGAAATTCCTCCATAATTCAGTACATTAAATAAATATTTTAATAAAAAATGACTTGACAATTGAATAAATTTTATCATCGAGAACGATCGAAAACCCATTCTGGGTAAAGATCCAAAACGAGGAACCATTCTCTTAACTTTTGAATTCTAACATCCTTTTCGGTAGGTAAAACAATGGGTCTTCCTCGTCCATCAAGAATAATCCCATTAACTCCCCCCATTATATCTGTTTTGACCTCTTTGTTCGGTCCAGCACCCACATCGAAACCTCTTGTTGGCTTGAGTGTTGCTTTTGCAGTTTCATCAACCTTTAATGTGAAATGTAAGAGATGATTATATTTTAACTCCCCACTTTCAACTTTTCCATCCGGAAACTTAAACTCAAATTCAAGGATTTTTTTATCTTTCTTACATATCCCTTTGGGGGCAATACAAGTACCAAGCTTAATAAGACAATCTCTGTGAAACACTTGTAGAGCTGCCTTTTTATGGACCTGAGCTAATACCCCAAGGTGTGGCATCATAAAAATAGAATCCACAGCAAGTTGAGTAATCCCCTCTGGTTGAAATGCATCCATCAGCATCAAAGCCGCTTGATTTCTTCTTGGAGCATGGGAAAGAACTCCACCTGAACCTATAATAATATCTAAGCTCATTAAATCAACAAGTGTATGAGCAACATCAGCAGATTGATCGAATGTTTCAGAAACAGTTCTCTTCTTCTGAATACCTTTTAATTCTGTAGCAAAAGTTTTATGATGCAAGAAAGCAAGACGCAAAGCCTCTCGAGCTACTGCTTGTTCGAAAATCAGTGTATCCATTGTCTGGGGAATTGTTGTTGGTCTGATCATCT
>CAZLTJ010000169.1:0-3674 GCA_964562425.1 uncultured bacterium | reverse complement strand
ATATTATATATAGTCATATTACAAATTGGGGGTGATTTTTGTATTTATGCCAATACTTTTATTTTCATTCCCCAATATTTGTATTTCTATACCAGAATCGGGTTAGTTTTATGACGGAGTTAATTGAGACTTCAAGGTTTTAATTTGACGAAATTTGTTAAGATTAAGTTTTATGGATATAATTATAGTTTTCTGTTAAATTTTCAAATGTTGATTTATTTTAATACAATGGCTAATAGTTATACAAAAATCTGCTCTATAATTACAACGATGCTTCTAGCAGCTTCAGTTTATTCTTTGGATACGTATTCTGATTCGGCTGCAGAAATTGAAATAACTAAGGATGAAGAGGGTAATTTATATTTATTAAAACCTAATGGACCAAGACCAACTCTTTTATATCTTTCTTGTACCGGAGGAGGATATGATGATATGGACACTGCAAGGGTTGTTTTCGACAGTTTAGGATGGAATGTTGCGGTTTGTGCTAAATCTAAGAATCACAGGGATACAAGATTAAACGATGAGGATATTCTGGTTTTAGTGGATAATTTGAATAGGTATCCACAGGTTGATAAGAGCAAAATATTTATATATGGTTTCTCGGGTCAAGGTGCACAAGCATTAAGGATTGCTTTGAAATATCCTGATAAGTTTGGCGGGATTATTACTCAATGTGCTCATGATGGAATGCTTGAAGAGATAGATTGGAAATATGCACTAGGAATGCCGGTGCTTCTTATGACTCGTGAAAGTGATTGGAATAGAGCGAGCAATAGAAAAATTGCGAGAATTTTGGAGCAAGGAGGTGTAAATGTTAAGTTATTTATTACTCCGGGAGAGCACAAAATTGGTGATAGAAGAGAACTTTTATTTTTATGTCGGACGATTATGAAAAATTTGTAAGAAAATTTGGAGCAGAGGAGATTCGAACTCCCGACCTCCGGAGTGCGATTCCGGCGCTCTCCCAAATGAGCTACTGCCCCATATTTCTGGGTGAAAAAATATGTTGTTACGGTTAATTGTCAAGTGTAATTCAATAAATACCAGTAGGAAAGCTTTATGAGAAATCTTTTATTGGAATTGTATGAAATTAACAAAATGTGCTTGACACACAGTTAATAGAGGCTAAATTATTCTATTGAGCATTTCATGGGGTAAAAATATTTACAAAACAAGAAAAAACATTTAACTCAAATGTGAGGAGGATACTTAAGATGAAGAAGGTAATCTTTTTGGTCGTGTTGAGCCTTTTGTGCTCAGCGTGGGCCGCAATTGTATTAGGACCTGAGGGCTTTGAGGACTCAACTTTTCCACCGACGGGGTGGGTGGAGTATACAGATTATACCGACGGTTGGGAAAGAAGTGATTGGGAAGCTTACGGCGGCAGCTGGTGTGCATTTCACTATGATGAAACAGCACCTTTTGAAGACGCTGAATCATGGTTAGTTTCCGAACAATTCAACATCGACATCGATGCTGTTACAGCTGAACTAGTCTTTTGGGAAATGAATACTTATTTGCCTGTATGGTATGAGTATCATGGAGTGTGGATTTCTACTGGTTCGGGTGATCCTGCAGACGGTGATTTTGAAGAACTTAAAGAGATGGATATAGGTCATATTAGTTGGACGGAAATAACAATCGATCTAATAAGCTATGCTGGGGAAGATTGTTATATAGCATTTAAGTATATGGGTGATTGGATGTCGGAATGGTACTTAGACGACATCTATGTGAAAGTTATGGATTGTGTTCCACCGATTGTTCTTCACAGCATGTACTATGATGACTTAATAAATTATGGCACTCCTGGACCGTATTCTTTTACTGTAGATGTTATGGATCCCAAAGATCCTGTTCTTGGTATCGATAATGTACAGCTATGCTACGATGTGGATGAAGGCTTCGGATATTCTGGCACGTTCATTTGCGTCGATGCTACAGCGGATATGGTTGATGGTGATGGCAATGGAACTTACAAAGCTGAAGTTCCCGAACAAGGAGATTTTGCTGTTATCAAATATTTCTTTACCGCTGCAGATAAAGATACTCCCGATGCGTGTATCGGCGAATCCATGGTTTTTGAGGTTACAATTGAAGGTAATTACTATTGTTACGATCACTCGGATATTATTTATACGGAATGGATAGAACCGAATTGGAGAGATATGACTGATGCGACCTTTGTAGGTGGTGGATATTATGTATATTATTCTTTTGACCTTCCCTTTGATTTCAATTTCTACGGGAAAACTTATGATAGATTGAACATATCTACTCTTGGCTGGATAAGTTTTACATATGCATCCGCTTATCCTTACTTTTTTCCAATACCAAGCACAAACGTTCCTAATGCTACAATAGCTTATCTCGGAACTATTACCAATTATGCGTCTGTCTACAAATACGACGCTGGTGATACATTGTTTATTGAAGTAAGAGATATTGACATTTATCCTGGAGGTATTGCAGAACAATTCGACATTCAAATTCTTCTTATCGATCAATCTACTATTTCCGTTCCCGGTAATCAGGGCGAAATAATTATGTATTTCAGAAACTTTACTTATGATGCTTGGAATATGACTTATTATAACTATGGACCTACTATTGGTATCGAGAACGCTACTGGTAACCTTGGTATAGGATATTCCTCTGACTATGGAGTGCTAAATTACTCCGATGAAAGAATCGTCAATGGTCCTGCAGAGTTGATAGGCGATAACACAGCTTTAAGATTTACAACGGTAGCGCCTGAATTAGTCGATAACATTGGCTATATTGCAGGTACTGTTAAATATTTCGGAGAGACCGATCACTCTGATATAGATGTAGAACTACACTGGCAATCTGGTAATTTCAGGCTTGGATTACAAACAACCGATGCTACTGGTGAATTCTGTTTCCCAGCAGTTCCCGGTCTCGTAAGTTTAAATGCATATACCGGTGGCTTCTTGTGGAGTGTGGCTAGATCTGCAGATCATCTTATCGTTGCCGATGAAACGCTGTATGTAGATTTAATCTTAAATCCTATAGTTTTCGCGGATCTTTACTACTCCAATTTTGACATTAACGATGGTGGTTTGACTCATACAAGGACAGACCTTTCAGTTGGACCTGGTTGGGAATGGGGAAAACCTAAAGACCCGGGTCCTTCATCTGCATGGTCTCCCGATTATTGCTGGGGTGTAGATCTCGATGCGAAATTCAAAACTCCTCACGATTTCAGATTATACACACCTGTATTCGACTTATCAGCTCTCGATGATCCAAGAGTGTCGCATCTGCTTATAACTATGCAGCATTGGTATTCATACTATGGAAATGTTTACGTAGGAGGAGCCTGGGGATATTCCGGTGCTCATGTTACGGTGTCCACAGATTTATGGACAAGTTATGAATTAGTTCAACCTCTTGTTGTACCATATCCATGCGCATATTATGCTGGTTGTTACCCATTTGATGGAGAAATGATATGGGCGAGTGGTAGCTCCGCACCTGGATACAATACACCCGGTGCATGGACTCCCGAAACATTATTGGCTTCCCCCTATATCGGTGAGAGAAATGTGCAGTTTATGTTTAATTCCGGTGCACATACTTATACAGGATCTTCTTACGAGTATCCCGGATGGTATATCGATGATTTAGGTGTTAGGGTTGGATTAAGT
>CAZLTJ010000168.1:0-3682 GCA_964562425.1 uncultured bacterium | reverse complement strand
TAATCCGAAGTAGTCTACTGCGGTTGTATTGATACCACTTCCAAAATCTGCTGTGGGTGTGACAATAAAATTGTTTCCAATGATTGAAATACTGTATGACATGCCGTGAATGCCTCTATCGATAGAAATGCCAATTATTTCCGGGGCAATTGCACCTACCAAACAGAAAGTGACTATCAATGTAAAAATTAATACAAACTTTTTCACAATAAACCTCCTATTCAAAATTATTATCCTACAATAATATAAATATACAAATCCATAATAAAAGTCAATTCATTATCTCATTATCTAAATTTTTTTTTTGTTAGTGTCTCTTTTTCGTTATTTCAAATGCTCTAACAATTCTGTCATATCCATGTTTTTCTCGGATATCTAACATCAACTTAACTAAATCTTCAGATTTACTATCAACATTAAACAATTGTGAATCCCAATCCACTGAAGGAACAAGATTTGAAATTGATATTCCAAGAAGCCTTATATTCCTTTTCTGTACATTTATAAGCAGTTTTTCTGCAATATCATAGATTAACTTATTGGATCTGGTTGGAAAATCTATTGTTTCCGAACGAGTTATGGATTTCATATCAGAAAATTTCACTTTCAAAGTTATTGTTCTACCAACAATTTGACGTTTCAACAACCTTTCTGCAATACGATCGCAAAGCAGTAGAAGTTTCCATTTAAGCAAGCCAAAATCTGAAATGTCACTATCAAAAGTTCTCTCTTGCGATATTTGTTTTCGTTCCTCCGGTGACTTCACAGGTCGATCGTCAATTCCCTGAACGAGTTGATAAAGTTCCCTGCCAGAGCCACCAAGAGTCTTCACAAATTCCTTAAGTGAATATTTCAAAACATCACCAATCAAAACGAACCCGAAACCTGCCAGTTGCTCGCTGAGCTTGGGACCAATTCCAGGGATTATGGACAACGGTTTTGGATCAAGAAAACTTCTTATCTCGTTCTCTTTAATCACGAAAAAACCATCCGGTTTCCTTTCCTCGGAGGCAATTTTTGCTAATAGTTTATTGGGTGCTACGCCCACTGATACTGGAAGATTAACTTTAAATTTAATTTCTTCTTTAATCTTTTTTGCGGTCTCGATCGGATCGCCAAACAACTTCTCCGTACCAGTCAAATCAACGAAAGCCTCGTCGATGGACGCAGGTTCGACAGCCGGAGAAAATTTAAGCATTATCTCAAAAATACGTCTTGAAAATTGCTCATACCTAGCAAATCTTCCATTTAAAAACGTAGCTTGAGGACAAAGACGATATGCATGTCGAGTGGACATTGCAGCGTGGATTCCATAAGCTCGGGCTTCATATGAAGCTGAAGATACGACATTTCTGCCTTTAAAAGGATCACCACCCACAACAACTGGTTTCCCACGGAGTTCAGGTCTATCCAATTGCTCTACTGAAGCAAAAAAAGCATCCATGTCTATGTGAACAATTGTTCTCAATTCTATCCTATTTCCTAATCACTTGAAAGAAATGCTCTTTTAACAATTGTTTTTTGAGCATTGTGAGCCTTTATAAAGTAAACACCAGACGGTTGATCTATGAAATCGATAGTTGTTTTAACTGATGAGTTTAAATTCACAGAACCAACTACTCGTCCTGAAATGTAAATTATTTGTATAATTCCGTTGAAAGGATTTGAGAAATTTAGCGAAACAAACGAATTAAAGGGATTTGGTGAAATCGACAATTCAAACTTTCCGGGTAATATTTCTCGCACCTGTGAAGAATTTACGCTTGAATCTGGTTGTGAAGGAAAGGAATTGAAAGAACCATCCTCTGTCGGTAGATAAACATAACCATCAGAATCTATGGAATAATTTGCTGAGAATTCAACTTCTACGATAAATCCCATCTCATCTGAATCAATATTCCATTGTGCTGCATCGAGGAATGTGAAGGAAATTACAATTGTTATTAAAAACAATTTACAGTTCATAATCATAAGCATCTTTTCTCTATTGATTAATCAGGAGTTACTTTTTTTATCTTCCAAAATACTTAGCAATTTCATATGGAGTAACAAATCGAGAAAGTTTCAGTTCATCATCTTTAAGTAGCATTGCGTACGACCTAATGAAATTGTCAGGGAAAACGCCTTCTTTAATTAGAAATTCATAATCGTTTAAAAGCGCATCGGCAGCTCCTGTAAGCGAACTAGGCAGACTATCAAGTTTATTCTGCTTGTCGTCATTCCATTTAGTTACATCATCATCGTAAGGTCCATATCCTAACTCAGTAGGATCCAGCTTCTTTACAATACCATCAAGACCAGCTAACATCATAGCCGAAATTGCTAGATACGAATTAGCCATAGGATCGGGAGGACGATATTCAATTCGCTTTCTCTGTGGAGTGTCCACATACTTTGGTATTCTAATTGCTGCAACTCTATTTGCTAACCCATAGAATAACTTTGTAGGTGCTTCAAAACCCGGAATAAGTCTTCGGAAAGAATTTGTACTCGGATTGGTGAATGCAGTCAATGCCGGAGCATGATACAATAAACCTGCAATATAATTCTTCCCAAGTTCAGATATATGCGCATATTCTGCGTTCTCATCCCAAAATAACGAGACACCATCCTTTGCAAGCCACTGATGGAAATGCATACCGTTGCCGGGGAAATTATTAAGAGGTTTCGGCATAAATGTAATGGAAGAATCGTAAAAACTTGAGAGTTTTTTTGCAAAATATTTTACCATTACAACATTATCAGCTGCATTAAGAGACAACTGAGGAATTAGTTCAATCTCGTGCTGTCCACCACCAACCTCATGATGATGATATTTAATATTAATTCCGTTCTCTTCCAATTCACTCACCAAATGATTTCTAAAATCGAATCCGTGATCTTCAGGCGAGGATGCATGATAGCCACCCTTTCTCTCGAGATTTTTATGCCTACTACCTTTACCATCATTCTGCATCACTTCGAACAACTTAATCTTAAAAAATGCTCCGAAATCGCTGTAACTATATGAAATAGAATCCAATAGGAAAAATTCCAATTCAGGAAGCCAATAACTTACGGCACCCAATTTCTCATTCAATATTTTCTCAGCTCTTCTTAGAATAGCTCTAGGACAACGATCCATAGGATCACCATCCTCAGCATTAACAATATCGCATAATACTCCACCAGTATCCTCATTATCAAAACCTTCTAAGAAAAATGTATCCAAATCGGGTTTTAAAACCATATCCCCAGATTCAACTTTCCCGAACCCCGGAACACTGGAACTGTCAAACGCAACTCCACTGGTAATTTCATCTTTAGATAACTCGTTAATGTGAATGGTTATTGTATGAAAACCGCTAAATATATCCGTATAATGTAAGTTTAGAAAAGTCAATCCTTCCGACTCAAGACGTTCAGCTAGGTCTTGGTATACATTCATAATTCCCTCCAATTCAACAGAAAAATTACTCATTTTATTACACTTCGAGTCTTCACAGCATTAAACGTACAATTGAATTCAAATATATTAAAGATTTCTGCCAACAGCACGTAATTTTTGTCTTACAGATTCTATATTCACACTTTCTGGATACTCGTTAACAATTCTATTGTATAACTCGCTTGCGCTTTCTATTCGCTCCAATACAACCATATGATCTGCAATTTTTTCCAAAGCCAGTGATGCATAAAAGCT
>CAZLTJ010000167.1:0-3706 GCA_964562425.1 uncultured bacterium | reverse complement strand
GCTCTATTTCGACGAATTTAAAAACTTGCTAAATAATTATTTTACGAATATCTACTTTTTTGGACAGATGATTTATACGGCATCAAACTTATGGCGTTTAACGTCAGAAGAAGTACATAATTATACTGAGTTCATGATTAAAAAAGGTGATGGCAAGTTCTATTTTTCTGATAGCAATGAAAAAGTTCCCCTCTATTTTATTGCTGTGGCATCGAATGCGGATTTAAATGAACGCTACAATAAGAGGAGTTACCTTGTTGATGCCTCTAACATTCTTATCGGAGATTACAAAAGGCAGATCAACGATCTTAATGTCGCTATCCAGGGAAAGGACGAGCAGATACTGAATCTGGAGGGGCAAATAACCAACATTTCCAGTCAACTCAAGGAAAAAGATAAGCAAATTGACGATTTTAACGTTGCTGTTCAGGGTAAGGATACGCAGATAAGGGATTTTGAAGGGGAAATAGCCGATTTCTCTGGTCTCCTCAAGGAAAAGGATAAGCAGATCCGGGATTTGGAGGTTGATATAACCAACATATCTGAACAACTCAGTGAAAAAAAGCAGCGGATTGATGGGCTCACTCTCGATCTTATAGCTAAGAATGCACAGTTGAAGAGTTTGGAGACGCAGATAGCCGATATTTACGGTCAACTCAATGAAAGAGAAGAGGGGATAAGAGATTATGAGATGGAGAATGTGAAAATTTACAGCGAATTACACTCCATAAAAGCAAGTCTAACTTGGGGGACAGTAATGAAATGGCATTGGTTTATTGACAGATTAATGCCATTAGGAACGAGAAGGAGAAGATCCTATGATTTAGGTGTCATTGGGTTGAGGACGATTACAAATGAAGGCTGGCGGAATTTTTGGTGGAAATATAAGCAGCATAAGAGTTCGAAACAGCATACAGAGCCAATAGCTAAGAGCACAGAAGAAAGGATATTAGAAACCGCCCGGGATAAAACGGAGCCATCAAACAATTCGTTAGATACTTTCAAGAGCTATAAATTGCTAAATTTTCTATCTCAACCGGGTATTAGCCTATCCTTCCCAAAATTCAAAGAACCTGTTGTCTCAATTATAACGCTAACGTTCAACAAGGTAGAGTTTACATATCAATATTTAGAGAGCATATTAGCACACACCGACATCCCATACGAGTTGATATTAGTGGATAATGGGTCTCATGATGAGACTACTTCGTTGTTGGATAGATTAGAAAACGTCACAATTATAAAAAACAATGAAAATCTCGGATTTATAATGGGCTGTAATCAAGGTGCCTGCAAAGCAAAAGGTAAATATTTACTATTCTTAAACAATGACATTAATGTTACACCTGAATGGCTTTCAAAGTTAGTAAAAACAATAGAGAACTATCCTAAATGTGGCGCGGTTGGCTGTAAATTGATTTGGCCTAATGGCAAATTACAGGAAGCTGGAAGCATAATCTGGAGTGACGGTTCAGCATTGGGATATGGTCGCGAAGGCGACCCGATGCAGCCTGAATATTCATATCTTAGAGAGGTGGATTACTGCTCGGGTGCTTGTTTACTTGTTCGCAAAGATATATTCCAGCAGCTTGGTTTATTTGATGAGCGATATATCCCCGCATATTATGAAGATTCAGATCTATGTATCGGGATTTGGGGACTTGGCTATAAAGTAGTCTTCCAACCTGATGTAGTAGTTTTTCATAATGAGTTTACAAGTAGTTCCTTTAATAAAGCAACAGCACTTATGGTAGCTAACCAGTCTAAGTTTGTTGCAAAAAGGAAAGATGCGCTCAGAGATAAAGTAGATCCTTCTCCAAATAATGTATTATTCGCTAGGGATCTACGCCAGGGGAATAGGCTACTTGTTATTGATGACCGAGTACCCACACCATACCAGGGCTCTGGTTATCCTCGAGCCTATCACATGTTAAACTTCTTAGGTGAACTGGGATATAAAGTAACGCTTTTTCCTTTAGATAATGCAACTCCTTGGCAACCTTACACTAATGAATTACAACAATTGGGTATTGAAGTTTTTTATGGCGATAATTTAGACTTTATTCAATTTGCTCGGGATAGAACGGGATATTACGATTTAGTTCTGATCAGCAGACCGCACAATATGGAAAAGATCTTCGATATAATTAAAAGATTCTTCTCAAATGCTGTTCTATTATATGATGCCGAAGCTATGTTCTCATTACGCGAGATACTAAAAGCAAAAATAAAAGGAATTAAACTTAAGGATGAAGATAGAGAACGTATGATTAACGGAGAGATGGACCTAATGAATAAAGCGGATTTAATTGTAACTGTTTCAGAACACGAGAAAAAAATAATCGCAGAGAAGGGTAACTTGAACAACATAGCAGTTTGGGGGCATCCGATAGATGTAAAGAGCCCAAAGAATGATTTTCATGAAAGAAAGGACATCCTTTTTGTTGGTGGATTTTTAGCTTCGGAATCTCCAAACGAAGATGCAGTTCTCTATTTTGCGAAAGACGTTTTCCCTAAGTTACATGAGGCGGTTTCTTGCAGATTTTTCATCACCGGACTAAATCCGCCGGATTCTATCAAAAAACTTTCATCATCTTCGGTTATTGTGACGGGATATGTTGAAGACCTTAGAGAATACTATGATAAATGCCGTGTTTTCGTTGTGCCACATAGGTATTCAGCGGGCATTTCATGGAAATTGCAAGAAGCTATGAGTTATGGGATACCCGCTGTGGTTTCAGAATTAACCGCTTCTCAACTTGATTTAACTGACGGTAACGAAGTTTTGATAGCAAAAAACACTGACGAATTTGTACAGAAAATTATAAAAATATATCAGGATGAGAAGTTGTGGTATCAGATACAACAAAATGCCTTAAAGTATATACAAAGAACGTGTAACTCGAAAACCATGAAAACCGCATTGAATGAAATCGTTAAGAATGGATTGCAAACAAAAAAACAAAGGGTGTGGTAAAAATGAAAATTAGAACAGAAGATGAAAGCATATCTATTGATGATAAAGAATTAAGGCAATTTGTCAAGAAGTCGTTTCAGTTTTGGCAAAGATTAGGCATTCACATACTACCCCTTGATTATTATCATCCTATCCCTGATACAAGAACACTGAACGATGATTTATGGTTAAAACAATCGGACCTCATAGGAATTGATATCAATGAAGAAGGACAGCTTAATCTTCTTTTTGAGTTTTCTACTAAATTTGGGATTGAATATGAAACTTTTCCAAAAAACAAGACCACGATTCCTCACCAATATTATGTTAACAATGGTATGTTCGAATCTGTTGATGCCGAGATTTTATATTGTATGATCCGCCATTTCAAACCAAGGAAGATTTTCGAAGTCGGATCTGGCTATTCAACTTATTTGTCTGCTCAAGCGGTTCTAAAAAATAATGGGGAGGGTGATGAGTGTGAATTAATAGCTTTTGAGCCATACCCCAATGAGGTACTAAAAGCTGGCCTCCCCGGTCTATCGAAATTGATACCAAATAAGATAGAGGATGTTCCATTGTCAATGTTTAATGAATTAGGTGCGAATGACATTCTTTTTATTGATTCGAGCCATGTCTTAAGAATTGGTGGTGATGTCAAATATGAATACCTTGAAATATTACCAAGACTTAAAAAGGGGGTGATTGTTCATTCTCATGACATATTTTTACCGGCTGAATATCCTAAGG
>CAZLTJ010000166.1:0-3730 GCA_964562425.1 uncultured bacterium | reverse complement strand
GATAATATTAAAATAAGATAAGTGGTAAAATTAATGTAAATATTCAGGATTATTGTGTGATTTTTTAAGTGCAATTTAAATATAAATAATGATAAAGTATACCGATGTGTTAATAACTTTACAGTTTAGTGAGACATACAACCTTAAAAAATTTTACTAATTTAGAATCTTTTCTATTGACACATAATATATTGTGTTTATAATGAATTAGCTCACTCAACCGCCGAGAAAGGAGGATTTATGAAACACCTTCCAGGGGTGCTGTTGTTATTGATAGTGCTCCCATGTCTATGTTTCGGGCAAATGCTGGGTACATATTTAGTTGCTGGATTAACTTCTAATCATTTTGGGATGCACCTTGATCAATACCCTTGTTCTTACTCCATTCCGTCGTTGTATCATTCCGGTCAAGATGCTGCGTTAAATGCTGCATTTGCTGGTGGTGCAGGAATACGACTGGCTGATATTGGTGATAAGATGAAGGGTAGATTAGACCTGGAACTTATGGTTGAATACTATGGCGCAGATTTCAGAGTTAACTACTATGAAATGGATACTTCGGGATCTATTGACCATATAAACACAGTTTCAATGACAGGATTTGGCTTGACACCCAGAATTAATTGGAGTGTTGTTGTAGATGAAGTATTCGAGCCGTTTGTGGGATTAGGATTGACCTATCAGATGCTCGATATCGATGGAATTACAGAGACTGCAATTGCACCTGATTTGATGGTTGGAATGAGATTAAGAATCTGGCAAAATTGCAAAGCTAGATTTCATTTCGAAACTGCTCCACTTGGTGAAATTGATTTAATTGAGTCAACTCCAATAGGACCTTCAGTTTCTGGAGAAGCTAATCAGTCAACTTATATCTACACATTCGAACCTGGTATGACAACCGTATTTGTAGGCCTTGAATTTTCAATATGTATAAATTGCCAATAGAAAGGAGGGATCATGCAGCGGAAGATATTTTTCTTAGCGGTATTGGCCCTTCTGGCAATAACAGTCTTGTGCACAGGATGTTGCATAAACAACAGTTGCTATGCGCCAAGACCCAGAAAGGACAGCCAATATTGTGATATGGCTATTAATGTTATTGTCCGTCAGCCATTATCGTTTTACTATGGGGAGTATGCTGAATTAATTATTGAGGGTCCTCAAAATTATTTCAAAAAGCAAATGGTTCCCATGGAAATAGGTATGCAAGTGTTAACGTTTAGAGGTGTTCCTGCAGGTCGATATTGCTTTACAATGTCTTATGCAGGAATGGTTATTAGTAAATGTGGTGTTCTTTGTTGTTTCTGTGATAATGAATGGAAAGCCCAGTGTATGTATAATCTGAAGGATCAACTTAAAGCGAAAAGGATACCTAGATACAATTATGACAAAGTGCCAGATTGGGGATATGCTTCACCAGCATGTGGATATCCTGAACCTTGCGCTGTTATTGCTAGTTTCGTTATTCCTGATGATGCATTTAAGTATGATCCATGAGAAATGGTCTATTAAAATGAAGCGTTGGTGAGTCAACTGTGGCTTGTTGAAATTAGGAGAGGTTTTTTGCCTCTCCTTTTTATTTGAAGTAATAGGTGTTAGGTTATTTTATTTAATCGTTTTAAATACATAGTTTTTGGAATCTGCTACTCGCTTAAAATCTTCACTACATCCTTTTCTGAAAGCTCTCGAACAATATCACCTCTTTTGTTTAGCACAATTGCGTATGGAAATTTTTCTTTCAATGAAAGGTCTGTATTTAATATCTTATAGAAGTTCCAATCGACGCTCGAGTTCTTCAGTGAAATTAATATCTCGGGATCTGGATTCGTGTATAAGATAATACATGAAATTGGAGGAACATCTTCATCTCGAGCACTGTGCTTTGAAAGGTATTCTTGTAAAGTTGCTGCAACATAATAGTAAGGCGTTGTATTAATTATAATTAGTGTATCTTCATATTTGGGCAAACATGTTGCAAGATTAACTTTTTTGCCATTAAAAGGATCGGTAATTGTGTATTGACAGATGTTCCTTGTGGTATCCTCTGGATATTTCAATTTATACAATCCAATGTAAAAGTATACCGAATCCAAACTGTCTATAACCCATATTTCATCATCGAGAACACCTACAAAGCATCTTTTCCCTATGTCAATTTTTCCAATATATTTTCTATGATTTATATCCCATATATCTATGAAACGATTGGCTCTCCAAACATTTCTTTGCATAAAAAGCAATTTGTTGTTCATTATTGGCATTTCAAGATTGCAAGCAAGATGATCGCTCTTATCGAGCCTTTCCATCGGATTAGGTATGTTGCGAACGACTTTGAAATCCTCGATAGGATCGTATACAAAATTCAAACTTCCATCTAAGTCGAATTCTAATAATCTAGAATCGAACATAGTTATTATAAAAACTCTTTGATCGTTAAGGGCTTTTCCTCGACATGAATACGCTTCAAAAGAGTCCAAACTTTCGTCGTTTATCACAAATTCTGTATAACATTTTCCAAATCTATCTAATTCTTTTCCAAAATCGAAAACACCGCCAAGTGTTTTCTTTTCATTGAATTTATTTGTATTCCAAAAGAATACCGCAATCTTATTACAGTTATCGAAGCAATTTGCCATATAAGGAAGAAATTCATAGCTTAACTTTATTTTTTTCAAAGGTTTGTTATCCACAAACGACCATAGTAAAAAAGCACCTTCATCTATTGAGCGCAAAAGTACTGTTTGGCTGTCGATAAACTGAATTGGTTCAAGTTCAATGTCTGATACAATTCTCTTTTCATATTCAGGCTCACCTGATAATGAAAATACTAATATATTTTCCATCTTGTCGGATAGGGGCCAACCATAATGTGATAATAAACCTGAAAGTACCGGTAGGGAACCTGAGAAATAATCTGGGGACAAAAAGTAAATTTCTTTTGATGGAAATTTCCTAGTTTCCTTATATTCAAGTCTTAATTGGCTATCTTTGCCGTAGGAGAGAGAAAAAAGAAACATCGAGAATAAAACAATAACGATTAATTTATAGATTTTGGGCATTGTTTCTTCTGTAGAATAAATGATTCACCTCTTTATTGCATCGATAAAAATTATACTTACATTAATTTAAGGCAACGAATAAATTTCAAATTTGGATGGATTTTTCATTTTTACACAGTCAGAAAATTATGTATATAGACTATAGAAAACTCAAATATAGCTTGACAAAAGCATTGTTGTTTTATAAATATGGCATTTCGGAATTGCATATTATGCTGGAGTAGCTCAGCTGGTAGAGCAGCTGATTTGTAATCAGCCGGTCGGGGGTTCAAATCCCTTCTCCAGCTTTTTTAGAAAATATTTATTCAATAATTGAATTGTATTTGCTATTTTTTCTTTGAAAAGTTGACTATACAAGCCTTTGAGATTGACAAATAATGTAATTTCGCTTTTTTGGAGTTTATGGTGGGATACCCAAGCGGTCAACGGGGGCAGACTGTAAATCTGTTGGCATATGCCTACGGTGGTTCAAGTCCACCTCCCACCATAAATAAATAAAGCGTTTTGCAAATCTATTTCCGGGAAAGCTAATATTATTCAGGATTGTTATTTTTTCTTTGTGTAATTTTTCAGAATATCGAAATATTAGCCAAATTTAGTAATTTTAGACATTGCGGGAATAGCTCAATTGGCTAGAGCATCAGCCTTCCAAGCTGAGGGTTGCGGGT
>CAZLTJ010000165.1:0-3740 GCA_964562425.1 uncultured bacterium | reverse complement strand
GGTTATTACAATTGCAATTTGGGATGGAAAGGTTTGTCCCCCCCAATTAAATATGTTTATTTTGTTTAAAATATAATATAAATAACATCAAAAAACAAGGGAAATTGAACCGCAGAGGGCACGGAGGGGGAGAAGCGAGAATATTAAGCTCAAATGACAAATAAAATCTAAATGGATCCTGAAACGAGTTCAGGATGACAGGGGTGGGGGAATGGGAATAGGGAGAGACAGAGAGGAACAAAGGGAAGGGAAATTGAACCGCAGAGAACACAGAGGCGTTGATTGGGGAAAGGCAAAGAGGGAAGAGGCGAGAGAAGATTTAGGAAGGAAATGATAAGTTTAGTAATAATGGTAGGGGATTCCTCGATTTCGCCCTTTGTGCTCCACTCGGAATGACAGGGGTGGGGGTATTTATGATTTGGGAATGGGGATTTAACCACAGAGGGAAAAAAGGATTTATGGTTAATCTCTTAATTAATTACTCTCTTAATTCCATCCTTTAATAATGACACATTAAAATTTATTAATAATCCTAATTTAAAATTGCCAATTTTCAAATAGGTGAGTATTTGCGCCAAATGTATGTCATTTAAAGAATCCACTGCTTTCAATTCAACAACTACTTTATTTTCAACCAAAATATCTATCTTATAACCGCAATCGAGTTTAACATCTTCAAATATTAAAGGAATTGGTTTCTCTTTTTCGACAAATAATCCGGCTTGTTTAATTTTATAATATAAACATTCTTTGTAAGCCGTCTCTAATAATCCAGATCCTAAAGTTTTATGAACTTCAATAGCTACACCAATGACTTTATTTGCAATTTCGTTTTCATCCATTATTAAATTTCCTTTGTGAATTCTTGGTGAGCTTGGTGGTTAATCTTTTAATTAATCAATCTCTTAATTACATTCTTTAATATGTATTTGTTTTTATTTTTTAGATTTTTTACATGTTTTTTTGGTGAGAGGATGTGTCCAATACTCTTGCCAATCGTGCCATACAAAATTTTATAATTATATTGTCAAGAAATAAGTATTGTGGAACTGAATTTACTTTCAAATGTGGCCCAAGGCTTTGAAAATAATGCTAGTCTTTTTTCTCATTATTTTTCAAAACGTAATGAATAATTTGGTATCCTGGAGTGCCGGGTTCATACTTATACCATTTTAATTTGCTAATATTAAGGGCTGACAAATCTTGCTCGGGGTCAAGAAATGCCGACTCTCTCGTTTTGGTATTAACAAGCTCGAAGGATTCTTCTTTATCTGTCTGTGAATAATCATATGACACCCGCAACGTGTGAATTAAGTAAATTTCCTGATTTATTTTTTTGGTGTGTGCATTATTTATGAACCACATGCCAGTCACCGGCGTTTTAATCCATGTCCAAGGCAATGTTAAATCTGAAAAGTAGTCCTGTTTATAAATGATAGTCCAACCTTCAGGCGTTTCTTGCTCAACGATTAAATCAGCGCACCTATAATCTGACCTTGCTGAAAAGAAAACCCAGAGAAAGATAGCACTAATTATTACAATTACCTTTAAGTATTTCATAATCACTCCTTGCACCTAACGCACTGGCGATAAGCTGCGGCTGTTGCCCGACGTCGAAGACGGCGGGTAACAGACCGCTGGATTGAGTTGTTATACGTTTTTAGCTATTTTTTCGCTTAAAATTGCATTAATATGTTGGCTCAATCCTTCTTCCAATTTCCTTTTACCAATGATTGTATTTTCATAAAATAAAGTTCTAAAAGGAGAAACATCAAAAGGTAATTCTCTGCCTTTTTCAGCAATTAAAATTGTAGGTTTATTGAATGCATGAGCATAACCGACTTCATAGAATACATTCGGATTGTCTGGAGATATATCAGCAATAATTACTTTTGCTTCAATGATTGCTTTATTGATATCAGAAATAATTATGCCTGGACCTTTTTGTTCATCTATACGGAAAACTTTTAAACCTTGTTCATCGCAAATATTTTTTATCACTTCTGAGTAAACATCATTGTAAGGAGAGCTAAATTCCATTACCACAAAGGCAGTTGGTTTTTTATTTATGACTTTAAAATTACGGATAGATATATCTGACATATCAGTACAAAAAATGCCTACTTGACTTTGAGGTAGGACATAGGGTAATCCCTTTTTTGTAACTTCTACTCGTCGACAAATAACGATATTAGAGAACCGCTTAATATTGCTTCGACATGATAGGTCTGTTCAGCTTTAAGATTTCCTTTTTCTCCAGTAAAAGCATGATATGTCCATTTTGTATCAAAATGTCTTATAAAGAAAGGGGTTTCATAAGTAAGCCCTGCATTTACGGTGTATCTGTTTTCAGGTTCGTAATATAATACGATATCACAAGCACTTTTTAGGGTGATTTTACTAAATGTAATGTCGGCCGAAATAGAACCACCTGCAAACATTTTGTCGCAAATAGCAAGTCCCAAAGCAGCACCTTCTATCTCTTTTCCATATTGGTCTTTGTAAGGTTTTTAGAATCTTTGAAAACAATCTCATTTTTCTTTTCATCGAATTTACCCATTACGGGAATCCATCTTGTTTTATTTTTTGATTTCATTATTCCACCAAGATTTTATTTTTCGTATAACGGATATGCATAACCCGCGCGAACGAGCTTGCATGAACTTTTTTATTTGGCTGACTTGCTAGTTTTTCAATCTTTACTATTTTTGCAGAAAGTCGACGCGTGAGCGTCGGGTTCATGCGTTGTTATGTGTCTTAATTAAAAGACGCAACATATTGTTCAAGATAGATCGCAATCCGTGGAATAAAGGAATCCATATTGGGATATTTATCTCGATTCTTCTCATATTCTTCAAAAAGATCTGCAAGAGCTCGGATGCCAATAAAGCCCTGATTTTCATCGCTAAGAATTTGTTTTTCAATTGCTTTATTATCTTTCTTTGAATGAAAATAGCGAATGACGCAAGCACGAACGATGTATTCATTCATCATACCATTCCAAGCAAGACAACCTATCTTGGTCAATTTGGCTTTATTGTATGAATACAATTTATCTCCCGATTCTTTCAGGAGTTCTACGTGTTGTTCGACAAGAGGGTTTATATAAGGATGACAAAACTCATGAACCACTGTAAAAATCAGCCAAGAAGATGAAAATCTTGGAATTCCATTCCAAAAAAAGGGCGAATGGGCACCGATTATAGAAAAGAAATCATTTGTGCCATCACTTCGCGTTATGCTCGCTCCGTAATTACCAAATCCGGTCTGCATACCAACAATAATTGTGTAATTGTTTGGAACATAACCGAAGTAGATTTTGAACCAATCGAGCATATTTTCATCATTAAGAGATTTGTACAGATTCATGATTGAACGATCAAATAGTTGCTTTTGGCTGTCAAAAAACACCATATATTCTGAATCTCTTGAAAACTCTCTGGCAGCTTCAATGAACTCAGGTATAACATCAACAGTCCACCGCGAATCAAGTTCGGAAGGCAGCGGATCAAGTTGATTCCGGGGGATGAGTTCCGGGGGATCACCAAGATAAACAACAAGGGTACTTAGAGCACTTATATTAATGTGATGGGTCTCCCATAGCTTTTTTGCCAGGTTGACAGCCCTGTGATTACGAAATGGAGCAAAATAATTCTCGATTTCCCTAATATAATTCGGGAGTTCGTGTGTATCATCTTGACCAGTCTTTGCTAATCGATGGATGGTGCAGAAGAGCTCCA
>CAZLTJ010000164.1:0-3829 GCA_964562425.1 uncultured bacterium | reverse complement strand
ATTTTGGGTTAGCACAACCCCCTTTCTGTGATCAATTTTAGGTTAGCACAACCAACCTGATGGCAATATTGATGAAAACGGGCAAATTGAATCAATTCTGATAGACCCAAAATACTTCATGGCAGCTATCGAAAGGCATTTCATTGATTATTTGCTTTGTCTACGTAATCCCAAGGAAAAGGTAAAACGAGATAACTTTTTGAAGATTGCCAAGGAAAAATGGGATTATGAAGGCGAAGGAACTATCATTGGCCTCAATAATGATGGATCCATTTGAAACATAACCTGTCGCTTGAATACAAATCTAAAATAAATTATTGGGTACCATTGTGGACGAAAATATAAGAAAGAAGCTTGATGAACTGGCGAAGGGATCGGATAGCATTATCGCCAATCCAGACGACATCGAGAAGCTCAAAGACCAAGGTCTGCCTATTCGGGTTGTACCCTCGAAGACCATTCCAGAACTGTTCGAAGAGCGTCTTCATTCTGCCGTTGATGTTGCCAAGCATCTACCAACTTTGCCTGACAGATTGCCCCCTGCCATAAAATCCCTTTACCAAGAAATACGTGAGTGCATTTTCTTCGGTCTCAATGGCGCTGCCATTACTCTTTCTGGTAATCTTATTGAATTCACCCTTAAACATGTGACGTACGTTAAAGAAGTAGGCGGTTATCAGAAATACGATTCCACAAAATGGGATGAGTTCGAAACCATCGAATTTGGCACGGCAATAAATAGGGCAAAGAGAACAAGCCTATTGCCTTCAAAAATGGCTAAACAGCTTCATTCGTTCAGAGAGGATATTCGGAACCCATATAGCCATTACAACATAAAGAAAATCACCCAAGACGTCATTGCTGGAAAGGTGAAGAAAATCAAGCTGTCTTCCGGTGAGATTGAGGAAGTGGACATTCCAGCTAAGGATAGCCCTATGATTCAGGCCCAGGTGAAACCTTGGGTAGATCAACAGAGAGTTTTGGATGTATTCCATTTTGCGGACATGGTTGTTAAATTTCTCATTGTGAAACTCCATGGGTACCTTAAGGGTAAAAAGTAAATGTTCATCACATAACAACGGCATTAAGGGCGACGGTGAAAAGCCGCCGCGCCTTATGCCTGGCGATTATGTGAAAATTTGATTATGATGCTCTACGCATTACGAGTAAATTGAATGTGGGATTCAGATAACAATTTCGATTACCTCAACGTTTTACCGGTGAAAAGAAAGACACTTGTACAAAACACTTGTTTGGCCTTCGAACTCCCTCGTAAAGGAATGGTAATACTGTTTGATGATTCGAATTATGAATACCTTCCGAAGAGTTCTAATTGGCGGAATCTTGGGAATCACCTGAACATTGAATCGGGTGATAGTAGCCAGAGCGATCCACATCCTACAATTGAGAAAATTGTCAGATCAAAGAATTATTCACATCTCATTTGGCTGGCCAGGAGAGCCTGGGATACAACGGAAATAGACTTCGTTTGGAATCTATCACACGAATTGCGCCATTTGGTGCAGGACATCGAAAACCGTGCCCTATCTTTGGCAGGTAACTTTTTATATTTTAACCTGAATGGAATGGATATAGATGAACCCAAGATCCAAACCACTGTGCCGACTGAAATGGATGCTGAATTAGCGGCTTGGCGAACTGCACGAAAACTGTTTGGGAAACAAATGACTGATTTGTATGTTCGCGATAATGCTAATATCGGAAAAAAACAGAAGATATTTCGTGATTTGCTCAAAAATGATCCTGATGAGAAGTATGACGTTTTTTTAAAGACTATATCTTTGCTCCGAAAATACCAATCTCAATTTGAAGACATCATAACTCAAGCACCATCGTACTATAGAGAAATAGGATCAGTGGATGAGCTTTGTGGGAAATTGACAAATTCCTGACCGGAGTATTTAACGTCGGATTCATGCCACATAAGGTCCGTAACAAAGGAGCACATAACCACGGTCTGGACAAGGACTGGCAAATCCGCTGCGCTTCTTTACCAGCCTGTCAGCCCGATCGTTATGTGTGTAGGATTTGAATTCATTCTCCTGATATATTTATGACCTTCACTTTATCTATAGATGCATAGGACTTAAATGGTCGCCAAGTACCAAAGAGCAAATGTTTGGTTAGCAATGTTCTTATTTCTTTTTTCACCTGGACGTTATCAGAAACTTGCTGCAAGACATAATATAGCTATTAATTTAGAATCCCCCCGTTTGGGGCTAAAATATGAAAAAGGGATTTATTCACCTGATATGAATGAAGCTTTATCACATGCACTCCTTTCAGCTATAAAATTGCGATCTTCGCTATCAAAATCATTTGTCGCTGTTTTTATTACCTTTCTAATTGCGGTGTTGGTTGGCTTTTTCCTGGGAAGTGTTGCTTTTTCTTTACCGGTTTCATGGAAAAGAATAATAGATGTGTGTGCTGCATTCCTTTTAATGTGGTCTACATTATTTGAACTCGGTTGGGGTTTAAGAACCTGGAAAGGTGAAGCGCTGCATGAGCTTGTTCATGCCCTCCTATTTAAGCTTTTGTTTATTTCAGGTTCATTGTTTCTGATGATAGCTTTGCTAACTTAATAATATCACATAACAAGGCAAATTCAGCCGAACGGTAATCGCGCCGGCTGATTTGCAGCGTTATGCAATAGTATATGGAAGCGTTCATATGAAACAATTGATAGCGAAATTTAAGAAAATTGAAAAGTTAAACCCAAGATTAAGAGGTTTAAATTTTGAGCGCTTATTTTATGAGATATTTAATAGCCATGAAATTTTGATAGAAAAATCATATAAAAATAAAGATGGATCGCAACAAATTGATGGTGCAGTCGAAATTAACAGCCGCATTTTTCTGATTGAGGTGAAATGGGAAAGAACAGAAACACTTGCTGCGTCAAAGCTATACTCATTTTTGGGGAAAATTAATTCGAAGATTGAAGGTACGCTGGGAGTCTTTATTTCATACAATGAACTAGGCGACAATTTTCTTGATTCAGCTCGTGCTGGAATTAAGCAAAATTGCATCGTTATTCATGGAAAAGAGAATATTATTCCAATAATAAAAGGTGAAATCTCAATAACCGATTATATTTGGTATATTTATCAACAAGCATCAACACGGAACAGAATATCCATTCCAGTATCTGAATTTAAAAGTATACCCGATAGGAAAAGGGCCACTCCAGATAGTGAAAAATGGAAAGAGGTTTATGAGGCATTGATTTCTGAAGAAACAACTGGAGATTTCGAGCTAAAATTGGATGAAAATTATGACTTTATCGAAAACCTCCCGGAAAAAACGATAACTCTTTATCCCGTATTGAAAGAAAACAGAAATATAACCCGTAAAATTAAGTACTTAGTTGAGACAATAATCGATAAAGACAGTGTAAGATTGTTTAAGTCTTTAGTGTTGAAGCTCAAAACACCGCACTGGATAAAATATGCAGATGAATACATTTTAGAAAAAATCAAAAATCTTTCAGAATTAAGCGAAAATCAAGCAGATGAGATTTTAGATAATGCCCTGCCATATTTAAGAGAGAATAACGGGCAATGGGAAGAGGAAAACAAAGCATCCCTTGTTATTGATTTTATATATAAGCATTTATCTGACGAATCAAAAACAAAAGTTATTTGTGCATACTCGACAATATATTGTGACACCTCAAGAAAAAAACATTATCCGCAAAAAATGTTTGCGAACAAAATATTTTCTGAAATTAGCCCAGAGAATAGATGGGAAGAAATTAGAGATGAAGTGAACGATTTAATAAAACAATACAAGGCAGATGAAGATATTT
>CAZLTJ010000163.1:935-3922 GCA_964562425.1 uncultured bacterium | reverse complement strand
GCCCAATAAATAAGGGACAGCAAATTCGTTTCACAGTTCGAATGAAAGGGCTTGGAGCAGAGCCCGCACCTGCTCAGGGAGTTGCTAGGATATACCGTTTAGGTGGTACGATCCCGATATCCGGTGCAAATATCACTGTTCCAGGGAATCTTGGTTATCATCAATATAAACTTGGAAGCTTTTTATGGCGACCAACCTCGAATGGTGATTATTTTGTAAAAGCCTGGACAACATATGCTTTTGATGAGGACCGATCTAACGACACATCGTATTATTATTTTACAATACGAGATGATTGGTATATCGAGTTAGGTTTAGATGATGGCAGTTCAGATACCGTTCGATGGACTAGAATTGATACATTAACTTTTGATACAGTTTATTTATACACTGAAGGATACGCTCCCGGTTTAAACACAACACAATCTTTTGGGATCGGTCAGATATTTGCTACACCTTGTATTACACCACCTTGTAACGGTTCTTACATTCAGGATATCAAATTAAAAGTTTATGGAGAAGGACAATTTTTACTCGGCTTTTATGAAGGTTGGAATGGAACTTTTCCACCCGACGATCCGGAATTCTCATGGACTGTAACAATTCCATCATCCATCGATCCTCAAGGTGAATGGGTAGAAGTGGTGCTCGCCGAATCAGTATGGATACCGTGGGATACGTTTGGTATAGCAGCAAGCAAAATAGACACTCCAATTCACTGGGGAGTCTGCGCGGATACCAATTCTTATAATGGAAAGGTGTATGTCGGATTTGAAGAAGGTGGTGGTTTCCCGAGATGGACAAGACTTGACTCTGTTATGCTGGTTTATGCCACTCATCCCTGGGTTTCATTCCCTGGTATTGGTAACTTGCTAATAAGAATAAACATTTTCGATTACAACAACATTACTGAAATACCATTACCAGAAAAAATAGCACTCGAGCAAAATTACCCGAATCCGTTTAATCCGATTACAGCAATAAATTTCTCGTTGCCTGAAGTTACAGACATTCAATTACTCGTATATGACATTTCTGGAAGGATAGTTAATCATTTGCTTAATAAAAGTATGAATCAAGGACGTCACATTGTTATATGGAATGGAAAAAACGATATGGGTAGCGATGTGCCATCCGGTTTATATTTCTATAAACTCATAACACCAGAACAGGTAATGATTAAGAAGATGACGATGGTTCGATAAGCGAAGATAAGTCGGTGAAACACAAGGAATTACTCCTAATATAGACCAGATTTATTCTCCGATTAAATGTTAGGGCGGAATTTAGTTCCGCCCTTTTTTATTTGGTGAATATATCATTCTATTTGCACTAAAGCTTTTATTGAGTTTACTTTGAATTGCTTTGAGTTGAAATGGTCAGAAGATTAGTTTCCTTATCTGACTTAAGCCTTTCTAAAAAAACCTGGAGTTCTTTTACATGTTCCTCTTCCGGATGCTTGTCTACCCATTCTTTACAGTATCTATCTACCATCTCCATATCGTTTATATGGTAATAATATGCAATTAAATACTTTAGTATATCTATATTTCCCGTGTTAATTGCATATTCCCTATGCAGTATTTGAAGAGATTTTTGAGAATAACCATTCTCCATTGCAAAATGAGCGAAGAACAATATTGCCTTGCAGTTGTTTGGTTGATGCTCAAGAAGACTTTGGAACATTTTATCTGCAAGAATCGTGTCTTTGAATTCATACGCAAAATATGCTGTGAATGCATCAATTCTCCAGCTATACGGTAGTAATTCGCGAGCCTTATCTAAAGTTTCCCATATACCAGCAGTGTCACCTTCTTCTTTCTGGGCGAAAGCCAGAACTAAAAACGTTGAAACGTAGTTTGCGAAAACCAACGCATCTAATAAGTTATTCCCTTCTGCAAGAACGCTATCGTTCAAAGTAGTATAAGACATTTTATTAAATAAAAGATCTTTTGTTACGGGGAAATTCACAGCATCATAAGGGAATGTTTCATTTCTAATTTCATAAACTATTCCTCGTAACCACCAGTTTTCTCCATAATTCTTTTTATTATGACAAGCAGCTGTAATAGCAAAACAAACTGGAGGTTTCAAATCAGACTCACCCTCAATTGTTGCATTCTCGATGATGTTTTTCACAACTTGATCTTGAATCATCAATAAAACTGTATCACTAATATAATACGGACATAAACTATCAATTTCCGCTTGAGTCATTGTTATAGGAGCGCCGATCTTCTTGGAATATTTTATAAAGATAGGTATATTTAGCAGGTTTAGATTGAGAACTTTAACATCGGTTCTGAAATCCTCGATAAGTTGCACAAAGAGCAAACCATACGTATCCATATCACCACTTGTGTAAAGGACTGCATCCATTGGACAACATATTAGAAAATTTCTTGAGATTTCGAGTACATCTTCGGCGTATCCACCGCAATCCTTCGCATTCTGAAAAGCCCATTCCGCCTTGTCAATATCACCGTAAACCATAAAATGAAGAGCTGCAGTTCCCCACTCTGATGAGAGTTTATCTCTTGGTGGTAGCACATTATAACTTCCCGTATATTGCGGTTGTATTTCAAGTGCTCGTTTTATATGCTCGATACCCTCCTTAAGAGCTTCTAAATTCATTGAACTATCTATAAGATGACCAACGTGTGCTTTGAATATCGTTTCTCCCAACCAATACTGAGCCTCAGCATTCTTTGGATCAAGTTTCACTGCTAATCTCAGTGAATCTTCAGCCTCTGAAAGTTCGAGACTGTCCTTTTGGTCGTGAAAATGAGAAGATTTCCCCCTAACTAATGTCTGGGCATATTCAACAATACGAGCAGAACGTTCCTTATCTACTTTTACAATTGAACATGAAATAATAAACAAAGATATAAGAAAGAGAAATACACACTGTGCAAAGGTTTTGATTTTCACTTTTCACCTCTTACCTAAAAATTGTTTTTCATATATTGTATTTTACCATATTAAAC
>CAZLTJ010000163.1:0-925 GCA_964562425.1 uncultured bacterium | reverse complement strand
GCGGTTATTAAAGGGTCATTGTCCGCTAGATCAAATTTATTTGTTTCAACAAACCAAAAAATATAAAATAAAATCCTTCATTACCAAACAAAAACCTAATTAAACGAGTCGATCCTTGAATTTACTATTTTCGTGAAATGTAATAAAAAATCAATTGTAGTTTATTTATCAAATCATAAATTTCAACATTAATCCATAAAAAATGCTGTATTCAATATATTTATTTACTGATTGTAGTCTGTACTTAATTCACAAGAACAAATAAAACACAACTATAGGTGAAATTAGATGAATTTTGTATGGAATCCGATATGGTTAGTTAATACAGTTCTTTGTATTGTTATTTTAATTCTGGGTATTTGGGGTACTCGGAAACATGAAGATCACGTACCTATATACATAGGCATAGCCTTTGGCATTTTTGGCGTATCTCATATTTTAAATATCCTAGGACTTGGGAAACCGCTTGTGACACCTCTAATAATTATTAGAGTTCTTGCATATTTTACAGTTATAATATCGCTATTGAAAGTTGTTGCTCGAAAAGCGTGATTATTGAAGATTATAGATTTTATAACATTAAATTGTACTTACAAAGTCGTAATATTTACGAGGAAATGAAAAAAAATAAATATTACTACAATTAGTAATTCATAACTTATTTACAGCTTTTTTTAGTCAATTACAATTTGTATAAGTTTCCTCTTATCATGAATGCATAAAGGAAAAAATATCTGACATAAACATTTATTTCCTATTTCGATATCATCTCACTAACTAATAAGCAAGTACATATCTTACATTTGAGGAATAGAATTTCAAATTTACCAGATTCTGAGAGTTAAATGAATTAAAAAACTGCGTATCACGATAATTAAATCCAAATAGTAATTGTCTATGAACAAATGAAGACTAATTTATTAGC
>CAZLTJ010000162.1:0-3926 GCA_964562425.1 uncultured bacterium | reverse complement strand
ATATAACATACAAAACATATTCCAAACCAGATGAAAAACATTGTTTCCATAAATATCCCCTTATTTAAATATATTTCTATGTCTTATTTTTATTAAATTTAATTTAGGGAAATGAGAAAATAGATATAGAAACTTGTAAATATTTTTATCTTTGTATTATAAAAAAATATGATTATTTGATTGATTATCTTTTACATCTAATATACAAAAAAACATCGAAAAATCCTTCTTTTTTAAAAAATTTTGAAAAAGTGGGGACACATCCCATTTTTTATAATATAAAAACATAGAAATCAACGAATTCAAAAATCAATTATGAACATACCCTTAAAAAAAGGAATATGAGGATGAAAATGCTTATATTGATCAAAAACTCTATCACTCACCAGGCTGTGAATATGGGGATGCCATATCAACAAATCTCCTGCTGTCTGAATGGATAAAATATTTATATTATCTTATATCTCAACTAACTCAACCCGTTGGTTAAGTTTACGTCCCTCTTCACTTTGATTGGTGGCAACCGGACAGAGCGGTCCCACACCCATCGCCTTGAGGCAGCTGGAAGAGATGCCGTAAGTATTTACCAGTTCTTTTACTACTGATTCTGCCCGACTTTTGGATAATTTCAGGTTGCGCTCTAATGTACCTGTCATATCCGTATGACCGACTATATAAACTTTAAGGGAATTGTTTTGTTTCAACATTTCAGCGATAGCTTTCAAAGCTGGTTCTGATTCTGGTTTGATGGCTGCACTATCAGTATCAAAGTAAATTCCATAGATAGCCACATGACCTTTGTTTCTTAGGTCATCTGAGAGAGCCTCAGGGTCTGCCACGACCTCCTGTTCCATGACGGTTTTTTCCACCATGATTAACCTATAATCATTCCCATCACTGCTTACCCAGACTTCGATCCAGACTTCTTTTCCTTCCTGCTCTAACTTCATATACACTCCCTGGTCGAATAGAATGGTTCCACCGATTTTCTTGATGGCATTGATATAATTCTGCCTGACTTTCAATTGACCCGGTGAATTAAAGCCTTCTTTTAAAGTATAGCCGATAACCCATTTGTGGCCTTCGATTATGTATTCATTATCTTCTTCATCGTAAAATTCATGAGAATCATATTCAAATTCCTCATATTCATCAATATAATAGTTGTTCATTCTGGTGAGAAGGGGATGGTCTTTGCTTCCCTCTAGATCTTTCTCCTGCCCCTGAATGAGAGAAGAAACGCCAATAAAAAAAGCAACAAAAATCAGTATACCCAATAAATATTTATTTTTCATGATAAAAACCTCCCTAAAAATCATTTCTATAAGAAATTCTTTTTTTTCCGCTCTTTAAAAGCAAGATTTATTATTTCACTTATCTCTATTATAATTTTCTTTACCCTATTAGAAACGCCATCCTTTACAATAAAGCCATGAATCATGTCCTGGTAGCATTTCTCAAAAACAAAAATATTAGCAGCTTTTAACTTTTCCGCATAAGCAATAGATTCATCTTTTAAAATATCATAACCGGCAGTTATTATATAGGTATCTGGAACCATTGAGAAATCATTACTTAATAGAGGCGAAACAAGAGGATGGCATGCTTCCTGAGAATTATTGAGATACATTTTTATAAACCATTTCATATCTTTTTTAGTGAGTCCAAAACCTTCTCCAAATAATTGGTATAATTTTGTATTTAAGTAAGATAAATTCATGACTGGAAATATTAAAAATTGGAATTTAAAAACCGGTAATTGCCTATTTAATGCTATTTGTGATATAGCTGAAACCAGATTTCCACCAGAACTATCACCACAAACGGCAATATTGGATGGATTACCAAAATAATTATTAATATTATTTTTCACCCATAAGCAGGCTTCACAGCAATCCTCTAATGCATAAGGATATTTATATTCAGGTGCTAAACGATAATTTACCGAAACCACTATGCATTTTGTATATTTTGCAATTTTACGACAAAAAACATCATGGGTTTCAATGTTCCCCGCAAACCATCCTCCTCCGTGAATAAAAATTAAAACTGGCAATATTTGGTCCTTAAGTGGATTATAAATTCTTATTCTTATTTTATCATTTTTAACAGGTATAAAAACATCATTCACGGATACTAAAGGAAAAGGTGAATCACAATATTTTTTTAGATCGACATTCATATTATCTCGAATTTTACTTAATTCTTTTTCTTTAATGACCTTATTATTTGATTGCTTTCGTAAATATTCTAACAAGTCAGGGTCAATTAGTGTGTTCATTGTATCATTCCTTTATATATTGTATTGCAAAATTAACCATTTATATTTAGCAATCTTAAGAATGACTGAGTTTTTATCATACATCATATATTTGTCATATATTAAATTGGATAATACTTAAGCAAAATTACACTAATTTTGTACTTTCACCGTTGAAATCAGTTAATCAGCAATTCCCGGAACAGCACAACGAAATGTTCAGATGGTGGTTAAAGCGTCATTCAATTTCCACCAAAAATGCATTTTTTGGGTCAGCTTACAGGCTTATAAAAATATTTCATTTATTTAAATATATATTACATCTCCTCTTATAAATACTTTTTATCAATGATATATTTTTTTATAGTCTCTTCATTCACTGTTACACCTAAGCCAGGTTTATCGGACAGGTTTATATACCCCTGTGAATCAATATTAATATTCTCTTTTATTAATTCTTCTCTGAATGGATTTTTATTTATATCAAGCTCTATCATTTCACCATTGGGTATGGAGGCTACGAAGTGTAAATTTGCAGCCAAACAAAGTGCTGAGGAAAAACTATGTGGGATGACAGGCAAATGAAATGCGCCGGCTGTAGCTGCAATCTTAATACATTCGGTAATTCCCCCACTCCAGACAACATCAGGTTGTACTATATCTATTGCTTTCATTATAATTAAATCTTTAAACTCATATCGCGTATAAGCTGTTTCATATCCCGCGATAGGTATAATTGTTGCAGCCGCCAATGCAGCACTAGCTTCCCTGTCTTCAGTGATAACCGGTTCTTCAATATAATAAATGTTATATTTTTCTATAGCCCTCGCAATCTTGATCGCAGTATTTAAATCCCAAGCATTATTTGCATCCAACAATAAATCAACATCATTACCGATAGTTTCTCTAACGACTTTAACCCGTTCTATATCTTCTTCTACGCTCGTATTACAACAATCTCCGTGTGGTACAATTGATAATCGACTATTTGGAATAGAAGGCGTTCTTCCAACTTTCATTTTGACTGCAGTAAAACCCCTGTCTACGGCTTCTTTCATTTCTTCTGCAAGTTCTTTTAGTCCTTTCCCTTCTACATAAAAACCACAACTGGCGTAAGCTCTTATTCTGTTGGTATAACTACCTAATAATTTGTACACAGGCTGATTCACTATTTTGCCTATTAAATCCCATAAGGCAATATCTACACCACTCATGGCTCCAATTAATATTCCTCCACGCCCGTGCTGGTAATATTTTTTATAAATTTTTTCCCATATCTTTTCCCTCGAAAAAGGGTCCTCCCCAATTAATAATGGTTTCAATTCTTTCTCAATCACTGTCGTGGCAGCCAACAATGAACCTCCATAGCCGGCTGCTTCTCCATAGCCAACTAAACCCTCATCTGTCTCAATCTTTACCAGTACCAAGTTTCTTTGATCAGTGTAACAGAATGAATCCATGATTGGATTTTCCATGGGGCAAGAAAGCGGGAGAGCTCTGACATTTTTTATAAGCATTTATATAACACCTCCGTATATTTTTGTACTGCATGGGGTCAGGTCTCAACATTTGACATTCATACTTCCTTTAAAGCTGTTATCACCTTTTGCATGACCTCTTTTATTTCATGATTAACTTCGGTTTTTTGTTCAAATCTTTTAGCAGC
>CAZLTJ010000161.1:0-3950 GCA_964562425.1 uncultured bacterium | reverse complement strand
CTCCCCAGGGAGAGGAAACAGAAAGCACAAAGTCTCAATCTTCCCTTTCTCCTTGGGAAGAAAGGAACTTGGAGATAGAGGGCTTCCAGACAAAGAAGTTAGAGTTTCCAGAGAAATGGACTAGAATATAGAAAGGATTTAAGAGAATAACTGCGAGATAATTAGAACTGCTAAAAATATTTCCCGAAACATTTATATGCTCACAAATAAAGTCGGTTTTATTATGTAAATATCTGTTATATATTAAGGCAATGTTATTAGAGTTGAACATAAAAAATTATGCAGTGATAGAGAGGCTGAAACTGGAATTTAGCGATGGATTATGTGTTATAACAGGTGAAACCGGCGCTGGGAAATCACTTATTGTAGGTGCTATAAGCCTTATTATAGGTGAACGTGGGGATACTCGAAAGATTAGAGCTGGAGCCAAGGAACTTATTGTTTCCGCACGCTTCCTGCCAAATGAAAAAGTTAAGGAAATTGCTGCTAAAATGGGCATCGAAAGCGATGAAATTATCATAACTAGAAAAATTAACACTTCCGGTAGAAGTTATTTCTGGGTTAACGGAACACCTTTTACCGCAGAAAAAGTTCAGCTAATAAGCAAATTCCTCATCGATTTGCACGGACAGCACTCACATCAATTGCTCCTCGATACACAAATTCATCTCGATCTTCTCGATCAATTTCTTGGGATAATGAATTTACTCAAATCAGTTTCGGAGTTATTAAAAAATTATAAATCTCTCACTAAAAAACTTGATGATATAAGCAAAAAAAGAGACGAAATTCTCCGAAAGAGAAGGTTAATAGAATTTGAACTTAACGAGCTTGAATCTGCTAAACTTCTCGACCCGAATGAGGAAACAATTCTTGAGAACGAACTCGTTAAAATTGAAGCCTCCGAAAGCCTAATCGAACTCGGAACAAATATTTCACAACTCGCATTGGAAAATGACACCTCGATTGCCGCTCTAACTTCGCAGCTTAAGCGTCAAGCGGATAAGCTTAGTTCTATCGAGGAAGTCCGTGAAACAATCGAACTCCTCGATACAATTATCGCTGCTACTGGTGAAATGAGAATCCTTGTAGATAAATTACTCGATGTTGAATACGATCCTATTCGAGCAGAAGAAATTAGAAAAAGACTATCTTATTTGGGTGATTTACAGCAAAAATATTCTATGAATCTGGAGAAACTAATTAAATATAGAGATGATCTAAAATTTAGGGTTGTCAGCGAGTACAACATCGATAAAGAAATTGAAGCACTAAAATCCGAAATTGAAAAAAAACGAACACAACTCGAATCAAGTGCAACTCAGCTCTCGGAAATAAGAAAAAATGGTACAGTACAATTGTCGAATGCTGTCAAAGCGGAGTTTGATGCACTAGCACTTAAAAATGCGAATTTTAAAATTAAACTAACAACTGTCCCTGATGAAAGCAGTCCATTCTATATAGATGGACAACCTTCCAAAATGTTTCCCACAGGATTTGAGCGTGCCGAGTTTATAATTCGGACAAATCCCGGAATGCCGTTTGAACCTTTGCGAAAGATTGCCTCAGGAGGTGAATTATCTCGTATAGGACTGGCTATAAAAGTTGCTATGCCAAAGTGGAGCGATACAAGTTCTACAATTTTCGACGAGATTGATTCTGGTATAGGCGGTCAAACCGCGGTAAGCGTTGGAGAACATCTCGAAAAGCTATCGAAAAATAGACAAGTTATTGTTATAACACATTTGCATCAAATTGCTCGATCTGCACAAAACCATACTTTAATAACAAAAAGGCTCGAAGATAAAATGACATATGTTGATGCTAAAAGATTAAGCAGCACTGAACAGGATTCTGAGCTTCAAAGAATGCTCGCATTAGAATAATCATTGTTTCAATTCGAATTGTATGCTGAAAAAAACAATTGCAATGAAATGCAATTTATCTTTAATACATATATGAAAAATAGAAACAACATAACAAACTCAACGCAATTAGAAAATTTATCCCCTAAAACATTAACGATACCAAACCTTCTGACAATACTAAGAATTCTTTTACTTCCCGTTTTAATACATTCTTTAAATATAAGAGAAACAGCCGGTTATACGCTGGCAATTGTCGTGGGTTCTATAATGATTATTTCAGATATTCTAGATGGATTAATCGCCAGATACCTTCATCAATGTTCTTTCTATGGTAGCATTATGGATCCTGTGACTGATAAAATTATTATAAATTCTCTGGCAATATATTTTTTCTTCACAGGTGAACTTCCATGGTGGATTGGAGCTTTTCTAGTTTTTAGGGATACTTTAATTGTTATTTTCGGAACTGATATGATTTTTAGGAAAAAAATCACACCATTACCAGTGAGTTACGGAAGAATAGCACCACTTTTTTGGGGATTATCCTATATCCTTCTGGTATCTAACATGAAATCCATTGCATGGTCCTTTATTATTATTGCCCTTGCCCTCAGCTTTATCTCAGCGATTTTTTATTTCGTTCGTTATGTTCGATTGCCTTCGAGCATTGAGAATATTAGCTCTGTAAAATCACAGGAGGAAATTAATCAATCAAAATTCATGGAAAATTGAATAACATTAAGGCTTTAAAATCTTTATTTTATGAATTGAAAATTAAAAAAAAATTAGAAAAGTCGAGGAATATATATGCGTCAATTCGTTATAGTAGGTTTGGGAAGATTTGGCAAAAAAGTGGCTATAACACTTTCGCAGGCAGGAATGCCTGTTGTCGCTATAGATAAGGACCCACGTAAAGTTGAGGCAATTTCGGATAAAGTAGCTTATGCAATAAGAGCTGATGCTACCGACCAAAAAGCTCTGTCTACTCTCGGTCTAACCGATGCCGACGTGGCAATTATATCTATGGGGGATTTACTTGAAGCATCTGTTTTAGCGACGATTATTCTAAAGGAATTTGGTATTCCAACAATAATTGTCAAGGGCATAAGCCCCGAACACGGTAGAATTCTAAAATTAGTCGGTGCAACCACTGTGGTTTTTCCCGAAGAGGATATGGCTTTAAGAGTGGCTCAGAAAATCATCTCCCCCAATATCCTCGAGCACATTCCTCTTTTGCCCGGATATTCCATTGTGGAATTCCTCACTCCAAAAAGCTTTCAAGGCAAAACGTTACTCGGTCTCAATCTGAGAAGAAATTATGGTGTCGAGGTTTTGCTGATAAAACGAGGTAATGAAGTAAAAATGATTCCATCAGCTATGGACAGAATCAATGAAAACGATACTCTCGTTATTATGGGCACAGACGAGGATATTAGAAGAATCCATTTGGTCGAGTAACTTATCTTATTCACAAATCTTAAATTATGTATATATTAATATCTGGAAGAATAATTATCCTTTCAGAGAATTAATTTGGGAGGAAATATCACTTTATAATTAAATGCGAAATGCTTGAGCCTTAGTTTTCTGAATGAGAAAGTTAGTTGCAGTTTTTACATAAATTTCGTTTAACTGTCCAAAGGAAAGGAGTTAAAATAATGAGAAAGCATATTAATACCTTATTGTTATTACTCTTTGTGGGAGTATGTTTTGCTATTCCGCCGGGACCTATATCTTATCAGGCTGTCCTTAAAGATGAATTTAGCGAACCTATTGTAGGAACACATTTGATAAATTTTTATCTTTACGATGTCGATATCAGTGGATCATACTTATGGATGGAAGGTCACAACATCGATATAGACTCCAGCGGAGTTTATAATGTATTGCTCGGTTCGGCAACACGCTTCCCAGATTCCGTGGATTTCTCTAAAGATTATTGGCTTGGAATCACTGTGGATAGAGGAGATGAACTTGTCCCGAGATACAAGCTTACCGCAAGTCCATACGCATATTATGCCCGAGATATCAGCTCTATGGGTGCTACGGATGGACAACTTATTAAATGGTGTGATTCACTTA
>CAZLTJ010000160.1:0-4144 GCA_964562425.1 uncultured bacterium | reverse complement strand
GAATCTATACGCAAGGAAACCAAAAGCCTTACTGGGCAATATTTGAACGGTAAACAGTTCCTAATAAAACAGATTCTTCATTATCGATAAATTGCCTTGAAATCCCACTCAATGAACCTGTCAATCTCTGTCCAAGGAGCTTTAAACGCTCCAGTTTAAAGTTTTTATATAAATCTTCATAAACCTGTCGAAGTGCATCGTGGCTGGTGAAAAGAACCATTGAACCTTTTCTGAATTTCTTCGAGGTTTCTAATACTAAATCCCCAATACTTTTAAGAAATCTGTTATAGTCTTTAGGATCGGGCATATAAGCTGCTACAATAATTTTTAGCTGTTTATTGTAATCATAAGGAGAGCCTAAAAGAACAGTCCTAACTCGATCGATCTGCGAATAACTTAATCCCAATCGCTCGATATAATAATTGAAGTCGCTTGTTACTGCAAGTGTAGCGGATGTAAATATAACTGAATTAAGCTTTTCATATAAGGCATTATTTAAAATTTGACCTACATCTAAAGGCGACCAACACAACCTTGAATCCACTGAATTCTCGTTTGAAGGAGAAGTTAACCAGTAAACAATTTCAGGATCCTCAGGATTTAAAACCATAAGAAGAGCATCCATTATTTCAACTAATCGGGATTTTTCACCCTTCAATTCCTCAAACAATCTTTCAATCTTTTCTCCTTTCGGTTGCCCAGTTTTTATAATAAATTTATCCAAATTAACATGTGCAGTTTTCAATAAGTCGTATAAGTTTAGTGCAGATTGCTCCACTGCTCTGAAAACTGGATTAACAAAGTCATAACGCTTCCTAACGCTATATCGCCTATTCTTCCAATGATACAAATTCTCGATGCTTAGAGTCAGTTCAGAGAAAAAACTTTCCACAAAATCCCGAGCCTTCGAGATTGCTTCCTTAGTATCATCATACAGCCCTTGAAGTTCAGGGGTTTCAATTTCTGACATTAAATAATTTAATGTTCCCGAAGGAATTGGACTTTCAGTATAAATTCCATCCAATACAGACCTAAATCGCCAAACCATAATTGCACCACCAAGATAATCTGCTGCAACTTTATCTAAATTATGAGCTTCATCGATGATTAGAGTTTCATAATCCCCCAAAATTGCACCTTCAATATCTGACAACAAGAGAGCATGATTTACTATTAATAACTGTGCATCCTGAACTTTCCTTCGAACTTTATAAACGAAACAATCTGCATAGAACGGGCATTTTTTCCCAATGCATGTACGTCCATCTGCTCGAATTTTCTCCCAAAGAGAGGTTTGAAAAAAAATATTAAATGAGGAGTTCTCTGCAATATCTCCCGATTCTGTCTCCATAGCCCAAGAAACCATATAAAGCAATGCTTTCCTTTCACTTATCGGAAGCAAAACAGGATCTCTAATAAATCTTTCTAGTCTATACAGACATAGGTAATTTCCCTTTCCTTTTAAAAGAAGTACATTAAAATCAAAAGGTACACATTCTGCGATTGTGGGAATATCTTTATTAAAAAGCTGTTCTTGTAATGCTTTAGTATATGTTGAAATAACAACTTTCTCTCCATTTGCAACAGCCCAATAAACAGTGGGGACTAAATATGCAAACGATTTACCTACACCTGTTCCTGCCTCGATCATCAATAGTTCGCCATTAATAATCGCATATGTCACAGCCTCAGCCATATCTAATTGCTGAGGACGAAAACGAAAACTGAATACTTTTTCGCTTAATAAACCATCTGTCAAAAAATATTTACTCACAATCTCAGGTGAGAAATCTATTTTACCCCGTGCAGGTTTCCCAAAGGAGTTCTGGAGTTTAAGAAGAAATTTTTCATTTATCTCGGGTGGATCTGGAACTTTCTCAAAACTAGATCTAACTTCTCTTGCCTTTCCCCAATAGAACTCCAAATTAAAATTTCCAGTTGCAAAAATGAGTTCTTCGAGTGTTTGAAACATTTCAAGTCTGAGAGAGAGCGTCCTTTGCCAAAACCCTTGCGCAATTGCCAAACATGCTTCCGCATCATCGAGAGCACGGTGTTGGTTGTCCATTTTGAAATTAAATAGAGATGAAAGAGTTTCTAATTGATGATTTATGCAATTAGGATACAATAACCGAGCTATTAACAATGTATCAAATATCCTATTACGCAATGACTTAATTCCTAATTTTCTTGCTGCCTCCCTGATAAAACTATGATCAAAATCAGCATTATGTGCAATAAGAGGTGCATCTCCTACAAAATCTAAAAAATTTAGCAATACTTTATCTATACCGGGAGCGTCCGAAATCATTTCATCATCTATTCCGGTAAGTTGGCTTACAAAAAATGGAATTGGTCGATCTGTGCTGACAAGAGAATTGAATTTTTCAATTCTACCATTCTCGAAGAGCTTAACAGCACCAATCTCAATTATTTCATCATAAACAGAATCTAATCCTGTTGTTTCAAGATCAAAAGCAACAACTTTGCTGTATCCAAAAATCCCCATTTGCTCTTTAACAAGTAATTAGCTATTTTTACACTACATTTATCTGTCGGCTTATTATAAATAAGAATTAACTTAAAACATAAAGATATCGGCACAAGATTATTTTTAATCATCTTGACAACGTGTTGGAGGAACAATGGCTGAGTTTAAAAAGGTCACCCTTAATACAATAGTCTCGTTATGCAAAAGACGCGGATTTGTATTCCAATCGAGCGAAATTTACGGTGGTATCAATTCTTGTTGGGACATGGGACCTTTAGGCGCTGAACTGAAGAGAAATCTTAAGGATTGGTGGTGGTTCAATATGGTTAAACTTAGACCTGAGATTGAAGGTTTAGATTCAGCTATACTTATGAGTTCCAGAATATGGGAAGCGTCTGGTCATGTTGAATGTTTTCAGGACCCATTAGTGGAATGCTTTAGCTGCCACAGGAGATTTCGAGTAGATGATTTGGCTAATGATAAATGTCCTGTCTGTGGAAATACTGAGCTTTCCGAACCTCGATTTTTTAATCTTATGTTTAAAACATTTATAGGACCAGTTGAAAACAACAAAAATGTGATATACTTGAGACCAGAAACCGCTCAGGGTATATACGTTAATTATCAAAATGTTATGGTTACCATGCGTAAAAAAATACCTTTCGGAATTGCGCAAATTGGTAAAGCATTCAGAAATGAAATTTCACCAGGCAACTTTATTTTTCGTTCGAGGGAGTTTGAGCAAATGGAAATGCAGTATTTTATTAGACCTGAGAATGCCGAAAAATGGTTCGAATATTGGAGAGAACAGAGGTGGAACTGGTATAAATCTATTGGAATAGACGAGAACAAACTGCATTGGCACAAACATAGTGAAGATGAATTAGCTCATTATGCAAAGATCGCGTTCGATATAGAATTCGACTTTCCCTTTGGTCAAAAAGAATTAGAAGGAATTCATAATCGTGGAGATTATGATCTTTCTCGACATATAGAATTTTCAGGTAAAAACCTTGAATACACAGATAGAATCAGCAATGAAAAATTTATCCCCTATGTCATAGAAACCTCAGCTGGAGTAGATAGACCTATGTTAGCTGTTATATGTGATGCATATTTTGAAGAACCTGAAATTTCAAACCCAGATAAAATTCGCACTGTCCTTAAAATGCATCCACGTCTCTCTCCAATTAAAGTCGGAGTATTCCCATTAGTTAAAAAAGAAGGTATGCCTGAAATTGCAATGGAGATTGCACACGACCTTCGAAAGGAATTCATGGTTTTCTATGATGAAAAGGATTCAATCGGTCGTCGGTATCGCAGGCAGGACGAAGCAGGTACACCTTTTTGCGTTACTATAGATGGTCAGACGCTTAAAGATCGAACGGTTACAATTAGAGAACGAGACACAATGGTTCAGGTTAGAGTTAAAATTGAGGAAATTTCGGGAATGATTTCAAAATACATTGAATCTTGGATAAGAGATAAAGGTATATAGTTTTCTTTGAATGTATTAGAGAATTAAGGAGTATAGAAATGAAATCGAAAATTGTTTTTTGCCTAATTATTCTTCTGTCTTTTTTCAGTATAGTTTATGCAAAAGGAACAATAATTGCTGGTGGTGTAGGTTATTTTAACCTTGGTATGGAAATGCCA
>CAZLTJ010000159.1:0-4145 GCA_964562425.1 uncultured bacterium | reverse complement strand
AACTGGACCAGAACTAGCGGAGTTAATATCCGAGACACATCCCGAAATACTAAAAGAAAACTTCATAATAGAACCACAAGGAAAAAATACAGCACCAGCAATTGGGCTTGCAGCAGCTGAAATTATTGCACGATATGGTGACGGTATCATGTATGTTTTAGCATCGGATCATTATATCGAACCTAAAAGTGCGTTTCAATCAGTACTCAAATCCGCAAGAGATACTGTCTTGAAAACTGATAGACTTATTTTAATGGGTATCGAACCTTCAAGAGCAGAAACCGCGTATGGATATATTCATGCAGGGAAAAAAATATTAGAATTGAAAGATGCTGACTGTTATGAAGTTAGCTCTTTCAAAGAAAAACCCAATAGAGTTAAAGCTCAAGAGTTCTATCTTTCGGGGGAATATCTCTGGAATAGCGGAAATTTCATCATGCGTGCAGGAAAAATTCTTGAAGAAGCAAATATTTATCTCCCGGATTTTGCTCAAGCCTTATATAAATATATTGAGGAATTCGATAAGCCCAACTCTAACAAAATTATCGAGGAAGCATTCGAAACCATCCCATCAATAAGTATCGATTTTGCTATATTAGAGAAAACTCGAAATGTCGGAGTAATCTGGAGTCGTTTCAAATGGGATGATGTGGGTAGTTGGAGTGCAATGGAGAGAGTGCTATGTTCAGATAATCATAATAACGTTCAAATTGGAAATGGTGAGTTTCTTCTTCAGGATACATATGAAACCACAATTCTAAATGATTTTGATGGTTTGATTGTAACTTATGGGATTTCGGATATGGTTATTGTGCGAATGAATGATGTGGTATTAGTTATGAATAAAACACGAACACAACAGATACGGGATTTAATAGATATTCTTAAATCGGATGTTAAATATAATAAATATCTATAGGATTAAACATGAGCAAGAAAATCTTAATTCTTTTATTAATAGTTGCACTAGTAATTCTTATCCCAGGTTGTACTGTTTCACAGCAAAACAGAATTAATACCAATAAAACCAGATATACAATGCCTATTGCAGAAAAAGAAATGCCTGAATCTGCCGTAGAACCTAAACTTCCACCCCAAAAAAACCAAGATAAAGATTCATATTCAGAAATCCTCGAGCATGAGGTAATAAGACAACCGTCAGGTGAAAAGGAAACATGGGGATTTAGAGTACAAATATTTTCGTCATTTGAAAAGGATGAAGCCGAGAAAATCGCTGAAAATGCTCGAAACAAACTCAATGAAAAAGTATATGTTGAATTCGATCCACCTTATTATAAAATAAGAATCGGGAATATTATTGATAGTGAAGAAGCCGAGGCATTGAAAACAGAAATAAAAAGCTATGGATATTCAGAATCCTTGGTGGTCAGAACCAGAATTATAATCAAAGATGAGTAATTTTTCTAGAAATTTATAGGAGAGTTTATGGAACTTCGAATAAACAAAGCTAAAGTTCGTATTGTTCTTGGAGATATTACAGAGCAAGATGTCGATGCAATTGCCATATCCGCCAATGATAGACTTTGGATGGGTGGTCGAATAGCAGAGACAATAAGAAAAAAAGGCGGGGATGAAATCGAGACAGAAGCTATGAAGCAAGGACAAAAAATAATTGGTGAAGTGGTGGTTACATCCGCTGGACATCTTCCGTTTGATAAAATTCTTCACGTAGTAATTATGGGACAGGAATTAAAATGTACAAAAGAATCAATTGCACTAGCAACAAAAAATCTTCTTAGTAAGGCAGAAGAAATTAATATCGAATCACTAGCAATACCGGCATTTGGAACCGGAGTTGGCAAATTTCCCGCTCATGAAGCGGCACATACAATGGTGGAAAGCATAATTGAATTTCTCCTCGATTCGAAAAAGATTATGGAAGTGAAAATCGTGCTTAGAAATGAAGGATTATATAAAACTTACATCGCAGAGTTCGAAAAAAGATTTTCTAAACACAGAAATCAATGACTTTTTATTCTACTATTTTTTAACATAGACTATTTTGATTTTCAAATAGGGATTTATTTATGGAAAAAATTATTCTCACTCCTATTGGTATAATTCATACACCTTTTAAAGACCCCAAAGAAATACTTACACAACCAAAAGGTAGAAAAGGGGTCAAAGCAACTGTGGAAGTTTTCCCTGAATATATAGATGGACTTGTAGACCTCGATGGATTCTCACACTTGATACTCCTATTTCATTTTCACTTTTCAAAAGGGTATTCCTTAAAAGTTATACCTTTTGTAGATAATGTTCCGCATGGTCTATTCGCTACACGAGCACCCAGGAGACCAAACGGGATCGGTCTAACTATTGTTAAAAACATTAAAATTGAGAAAAATATAATCTGTGTTGAGAATATCGATATCGTAGAAGGCACACCTCTTTTAGATATCAAACCTTATATTCCAGAATCTATTGCAGTAGAAGAGATAAGAGTCGGATGGTTGAGCAATAAACTGAGTTTTGCTGAAACGAAACTATCCGATGAACGCTTTTTGTAAGCAGATCAGAAATTTTTCTCCCATGCTTGGAAAACATCTCTCACATAATTGATAATGAAATCTATCACTTTATTCGCATATGCTTTTGCAAGTTCTTCGTCAAATTTGGGAAAACCCTCACCTTCTTTGTATAGCAATAATGGAGCAGCGTTAGGAAATACATAGGTTCCCGGTCGAACAAGATAAGGTTTAATATCTTCGCATTGCTTAGGTTTAACAAGATTCGGATCGGCAGCGAGAACCATAGCTGTCTCGTCGATACCACCGTGACCACCAGATTCACCAAAAAACTCCATCGTCAAAGATTCGACCAAATGCCACCAATGAATAATGATTGTATACCCAGATGTTAATTCCCAAGCCCTTAGTGCTATATCCTTTAATTCATTATAATGACCTCCATGACCGTTGATAATAATAGCTTTCTTGAATCCTGTTTTGAATAAACCTATAAGAACATCACCCACATATACCTCAAAGGATTTTGGTGAAACGGTCATAGAACCGGGAAAAGCTCGGAGAGTTCTAGTAATACCATACGGTATTGAAGGCGCAATTAAAGCTCGAATTTCCGGAGCAAGATTCTTTGCGATAAAATCTGGGATTGTAACATCGGTTCCAAGGTTTGTGCAGCTATGAGCTTCAATTGTTCCAATAGGGAGTATTACTGTATCAATTTCAGATGGCACAAGCGACTTGAAGTCTTGATACGTCAAATCAGCCATAAACCTATTCATCCTTACCTCCTAACATCAACTTAAATTAAAATGAAAATTAACTTGCAAATATGCAATGTAAAGATAAAATTTGGTTCAATGTCTCTATTAGAACTTGTAAATATCAGTAAAAGATACAAAATGGGCGACATATTTATCAACGCTCTGGACAACATTAGCTTAACAATCGAGAGCGGAGATTATCTCGCCATAATGGGACCTTCAGGTTCAGGTAAGTCTACTCTTATGAATATAATAGGTTTTTTAGATGTTCCCGATGCTGGAAAGTATATTTTCAACAATCAAGATACGATTGGACTTTCGGAGAAGGAACTAGCTTATATAAGGAACATGCAAGTCGGCTTCATTTTTCAAACTTTTAATCTTTTGCCAAGAGAATCAGCAGTAGAAAATGTACAACTTCCGCTGATTTATTCTGGAATTCCAAGAAAAAAAAGATTGAGTAAAGCAACCGAAGTTTTGGAAAATGTAAACTTAAAAGATCGAATGAAACATAAACCCAGCGAACTATCCGGAGGCGAACGTCAAAGAGTAGCTATTGCAAGAGCTCTAGTAAACGATCCTAATATAATCTTAGCCGATGAACCAACCGGTAATCTCGATTCTAAGACCGGTAACGAGATAATGGCTATAATAGACAACCTAAATGCCCAAGGAAGAACAATTTTATTAGTAACCCATGATCAGACAATTGCTGAGCACGCCAATAAAAAAGTTTTCTTGAAAGATGGAAAAATTGTTGATATAAAATAGAAAAGGTAATTAATGAGAATATCATCATTAGCAGAAAAAATTTCCCCAAGCATGACTTTATCTCTAACTGCAAAGGCTGCAGAAATGTGTAATAAAGGTCTCGATGTTATCTCACTCTCAGCTG
>CAZLTJ010000158.1:0-4344 GCA_964562425.1 uncultured bacterium | reverse complement strand
AGGATTTTTTAAGCTGTGGAGAACGGCACTACCTTTCAATGCCACCTAGCGCAAAACGGCAGAGACTTTTTTAGACGCTGATTTCGCAGATTAGGGGGATTTTTAGTTTGGTGGAAAATGGTTTGACAATTATGAAATTTATGGGTAGAAGAAGTATAACGGTTGGTGAGTAGCGGTTAGAAAAAAGTTTAGCCACGAATTTGCTCGAATTATCACAAATAATTATAGCCGCAGAGGACACGGAGAAAAAATAGTATTTATATAGAAAAAGAGAAAATTGTGGGTTTGGGTAAAGTTTAGACACTGATTAACACAGATAAACACTGATTTTTATTTCCATTTTAATTACAGTTTTCCCATTGATTGCGTATATCAGAAAACTCATCGACGTCACTACAAACAGACTTCCATTTTTCCAGAGGTTCAGGTATTGGTGAGTTTTTCTTTAAGTAATATTTATATAATGTGCAGGCAAGCGACGCTGCAACTGCCCTAATATCAAGCCGTTTTGCAATATCTATGGCAGATTGTGGGTTCTGTAAACTTGTTTCCTCAATTAGACATCCTAATCCAAATACTATGTCATTTAACAACTCGTCTGTGGGTGCCTCTGAAAAATCGTTTAAAATGTTGGTCTCTATTGCTAATGCATTAACTATATTCGGCAAACTTCTCCATTTGATAGGTGACGCTATATATGCCCATATAACGGGAGGAATATCTTCTATCTTGTTAGTATTATACAATATGAACATTTGATATATGGCGTTATAACCATCTCTTATTTTTTCTTTCTGTTTTGATAATATGGCTGTCTCAATTTTATCAAATACGACCTGTCTTTGTTCAGGGAATAGGCAGAGACTTGCAGCATATGTAGCCACACACGGCACACCATATTCAGAAAGTTCCTTCAGGAGTTGGCTCAGCTCTTTTTTTATTGAAGTTTGAGGCGACAATCTTGGAATTACAACATGTACTAATATCCGGGCGAGGTTAGCAAATCGTTTTATGAACTCATCACCAATGCTACCAAAGGAATGTGTATTGTTATCTTTTTTAATAAATTCTTTGTCGGCATTCCACCATTCTAACAATCGAGAAAATATATCAATGGCCTCTTGCTCTGACCAATCAATACCTTTGTCGGAGAGAAATCTTTTAGTTGCTCTTATAAGTTCTATGCAAAAAGGAATATCTCCTCCTGTTATGCTTACACCCTTTTCTGTTTTTGTTTTTTGTATTGGAAACCTTTCTTTTGAAATATATTCCTTGAATAATGAAACAGGGTCAATATTATCAGGGCAAGGTAAGAAGTTTAAAAATGCAAATTTGTAAAAATTTGTATTTTTAGGAAAACCTGTTGGTTCTGTCTGGGACCAAAGAATGCCAGAAAATTCTTTGACCTGTTCTTCATTTAAACAGTTAAGTTCATATAATTTTGCGACTCTACTAATTACTCTTTTCCGCTCCTCGGAATCGTTAGAACCTACTTTCTGCAATAAGGAGTCGATGATACTTTGTTCAATTTGAATGTCTTTACATTTAGCCACATATTCTTTGTCTATATTAATAAAGCCGAATGGTTCGAGATACTCATCTTTTGTGATAAGATTTAGATCGTTAGGAATTGGAAAGTCTAATAACAGTGGCAGTCTTGTGTATTGTTCCTGCTCTGAATAAGAATGGAGTAATCTTACAACTAAATTCCTTATCCCTTTATATTTATGCTTATGGCTTGATGAATAGAGTTCATTTATGAAACTAAGCAGTTTGTCTTTCGAATTGGTTGAACATTTAACGCACAATCGCGATAAGATTCCCGGTATCACGTTAGCCAAAACAATACCAAAGTTATTTTTTTGAAACGTATCCCCTCTTTCGATTTCAGTCTTTGACTTCCGGAGAACCTCTAAATATTCTTTAATGAGTAAATCTACTTGTTTGGCGGTCATTTTATAAATGGATTCACGATTAAATATGGTATCTGCATTCTTTGAATCGCCAATTCTTATAAAAGTTGCAAATGATAAATAAGGTGAATAACCGACAATTCTTTTCAATGCTCCTTCTGCGGCCTTTTTGCCAAAAGTGACCATTGGTATTCTAAAAGGAATTCCAGCTTCTTCGCAGTATCGAAGGAATGAGTATGCAGTTAATGCTTCTGTATCTGTTCCGCCATAATGATGTGAAGTTGTAACTCTTCCAATATCAAATTCATATTTTTCGCTAGTTGCAGCCGTATAAACTGGCTCTAGTTCCAGACTACTTTCGAATAAATTCAATTCATTCCACGGGTCACATTTATATTGTTTAAGAGAATTCCATCGTCCCCTAAATTTCTGCCTAAGTTCTTTTCGCTTTTCAAATTGACTATCTCTAAATATTTTTGCATCTTTGACATACCGTAATAACAGCATCAAATAAGCTTCTCTTGAAACCAATGAATACTCGTTTGACACGGGAGAAAGATTGAGTTGTTTTCTGATGTTACTTAATGACTTTTCGAGTATCTTTTCGGCCTCATCGATGTCACCTAATTCAGCCATTAATGCAGCTCGTTTGGCTTCCCAAAATGTAAGTGATTCATTGACAGGCCATAATCTTATTTGCTCTCTGACATTAGCAATATTAAGTGAAAATAATGCGTAAAGGCAGCGTTCATAATGTACCTGTGCAATCAATTCGGGCGATAAAACTGAATAAAGCTGCTGGATTCGATTATTTATAATTTCCCATTCTTTAAGATTCCCTTCTTCACGATAAAAACGAATCATCGAAATATGCAACTCAAGCCATTGTGCTTTGATTTTCTCCCAGTCTAAATTCTTGTTTATCTTACCATCCCTTATAATAGATGCAGTTTCTATTGTTAATTTATTAGGAAATGGATTGTACTTCTCGATTATTGAGCGATAAATGTCAATGTTGTTGTTGAAAATGGGGCAAAGGCATTTCTCCAGACGCCAATTCAACTCATAAATAAAATCGATATCAAGAGGCGTTTCTAAATTCTCGTAAAATTGTTTGATGTTTGTCCAAGCTTCTGTGAAAGTCCATAATGAATCACGGCAATCTCCGGGAAGAACAACCCAGTTAGGATATTTTATCCTCTTGCCTTTCCATTCATTGATGACATTTCTCAGTTGCTGGACAATTTCTTTCTGGCCATCGGGATACAGAAATTGTTGGTCACCGGGCCATTCAAGTAGATTGTCTGGAGGCCCGAATAACATCTTTTCCTTCTGAGACGAAATATAATCAAAAAAAACTTTCAGTGCTTTGGCATGATCTCTGTTGACATCTGGACAAGATGACATATCCACCAAACGAATATTTCTTTGCTGTTCTAAAAGTTTTTTTTCTGCCTCCTGTAATAAGTCAAAAATTCCAATCATAAATATTTTTGGTGAATTTTCTTTTCCTAAGTTATCCCGTATCCAACCTATCCATTGAAGGAAATTTGGGTCATCACCAGAAAATCCTATAAGGCATACTGTGTTTTCTAAAAACGCTTGTCTAACTGTATTTACAAAAAGAGGAAAATTTTGGGGATACTTTCGAAAATCTTCTTCTGTAATGACAAAAGGACCAGAAGGAAAACTGCCATGCAATTTAATTATCCTTGGTTTTTTACAACGGGACAACTCTCGTTCTTTATAGACTATTTCAAATTTCTGAAATCCAATATTTGCGCTAGCGCGTTCTAAAAGAGTGTCATAATTTGTGGTAAACACATCTGTCCATGGCAATTCTAATAAATCCACATACAGTTCGGACGGCTCGTAATCCTTATCAGGGATAGAAGAACACAACAGGCGGTCTAATGTTGGCCGGTCAAAAACTGCTTCCACTTGACTAGCCAATTTAAGAACATTCAAATAGCGTTCATCACTTCCAGGTTCTTTGTCATGTATTTTTTTATAAAATATATCCCCAAGTTCATTCCAGTCGGGAAAATCTTTTTGTGAAGGGTTGGTTTTTTTCGCATTTTTGCTGAACCCGGCACCAATCATTACCGCAGCATGACACGACCACAGTCTTTCGGCAATTTCATTTAAATATGGTTTTATTTCTTCCGCAATCCCAAGTATATTATTGTCCATCTATCAATTCTCTTTTGCCTCTGTGTTCTCTGCGGCTATATAAAAATTCTACGCTTCCTTTGCAAATTATATGTATTCTGGATAATGCTGTAAAGATTTACTTTTGAATCTGGCTTCGGGGGAGGGGGGGGCGACTTTTTAATTTACGATTTGCGATTGACGATTTTCGATTTACGATTGTGGGGATGAGATTGCCGCGGCCTGCTCTGCAGGCCTCGCAATGACAGAATAAACCCAG
>CAZLTJ010000157.1:0-4448 GCA_964562425.1 uncultured bacterium | reverse complement strand
TTCTCTTGGCAATTATTTCTTCTTTGCCAATGTACAAAGCACTTTTTTCTAATTTATCCAACTTTGTCTTTTGGTCATTCATATTTTTTTATTTCCTCCTAATTCTTATATTATCCTTAAGACTTTTGATAAGGATGCGGAGGCACTCTTTCGAAGATAATGTTGCTTGTGCAAATTTTCAAATCAGTGTGATTTCATAGACTGCGAAGTTAACTGCTGCAGTTGTTTTTCCCAAACCTTGGCCTTCTCCTTGGTTAGCCATAGCGACCATTCTCATTTAATTTTGGCCTACTTTCCCTTCATTCCAGATTAATAGGGACAGCGACCATTTATTGATTCTTACTCATAAGACAATATACCTATATCTCCAAGAAGTTTCTTTGAGCATAATCCCCAAGCCATTGTAGATATTGTCTAAAATCATTATTGTCTTCAAAAACACTCTGCTGATAATTTCTCCTCTGAGTAAAATGACGAGAGAAACCTGTTGCTACAGCTCTTGATATTCATGGTATGTCAAGAGTCTACACACAGCAACCAATAATAATGGTCGCTGTCCCTATTTTTAAAACCACGCGATTATTTTTCGATAATAGCAGTTGAATAAAATCTAAAACAAAATCATTTACCAATTCCGGCTTTAAATATCCGATTTCGTATAGGATTTTTATGCAATCATTTTGTATATTTTTGTCTTTATTTTGCAGATTTTCTGCAATTTCCTTTATCCCGCTTTTGTCATTTTTCTGAGCAAGCTCTTTTGCTAATTTTTGGTTTAGAACCTCGTCTTTTCTTTTTTACATGCATGCAAGTTTTTCGAGTAAAGACATTATTTACCCCTATGGTTTCACGTCTATTCTCTTTTCTTCTTTAAATTTACTTAATCCAATCTCACGAATGCGGTTAAGATTGCCAATACGATCTGTCCGAAAAATGAACCCAAAAAATCTTGAGATAAAATTGTACAATTTTTTGCAGTCTCGCAAATCTTGAAAGTCCTTGCATTCAGCACATGTTGTAAACTTTCTGCTCATAGCACATGCTTTCATCTTGCAGTTTCGATTCATTGGTCTATCACTATGACAACCGAGACATTTTCCTTTGATATACATACCACAATTGCTGCAAGCAAGACCACAGTAAGCAATTATGACTTCTTGTATATTGCTGGACATTTTCACCTCTAATTTCTTACACATAACGCCCCGGCTAAAGGGCTGGCAAATGAGCGCAGAGGAATTGCCAGTCCGACTTCAGCCAACTGTTCGGCTATTCTGTTATTTGTTGGATCATGTGTTTGAATTTATTAAGGATTAGTTTCTTCCTTTCATCAATAAAGTCATCGAAATGTTCCAAATTCCACAGATCTTTATTCTTAGGGATCAGGTGAAGATCCAAGTAACTTTCTGGTTTATCACCGAACCAAATCTCTGGAGGGGCATCCCATTTTCCTCCGGCACCATTTTCTTCTGCTGTCAATAACATACAGTTTGCTATTTGGTTTCTATCTTCCCATCTATAATGAAGAACGCTTCTGCGACCAGTATCAGGGCTTATAGCTTTTACAGTTCGCAACAATGACTGAGGGAAAATATGATCAATTTGAGGCAGATTATTTTCATATGAAGGGGTATAATTAAATTCTCTATACCAAAGATTAAAAATCAGATGAATATCTCTTGAACCATAATATTGGCCCAAGATAGAATCAGATGTAATTTCTAAACTCCTACCATCAGAACGTATGATATCAAAAATATCATTTATAGAGAAATTACCAATTTCAGAAATATTTTTAGTGCATTTATCAATAAGGTTATCAGGAGTTCCACTAAAGGCACCTGTAATTAAAGTACGCAATATATAAGTATCTATATTGGAGGCATTTTTAAATTTATCAGGAAAATGATAACGAAAATATATTAATGGTATAAGTGCAAGGTAGGAGGGCAATGCCTTATCTGATCGAATGAAAGTTTTTCCATATAGAAAGTCTTTTACATCTTTTATTGCTTTAGTAAGAGAATCCCACTTTTCAATTATTTCTTCTCGCGTCTTACCATCTCTAAATTTTGTGACTTCATACCTTGCCCCTTTTCCCAAAACGCTGAGACAAGTTTTTAGAATAAAATCTCTGGTAAAATCAAATCCGGATTTGTTCAATTCATCGAGTAATTCTTCCATACGTTCAACAGCATCCTCCCAAGCTGATGTCAATAAGGAAAATAGTAGGTCAGACTTCCCCAGTATTGTACCTCCCGCATTTGCACGGATAAATATTTCAACTACATCATCCTCACGGTAAAGTTTGGGATTATCGATGCTATCAAATTCCTGATAAACCAATGATTCATCAGTGCAGAAATGTTTTATTACACACGCAATATTTTTTCGTATTTTAGTTTTTTTCTCTTTATCAATTTCTGTATCTGCATTTTCGATAATTGATTCTGCAATTTCATCATATTGCTCGTAACTAAAAACAATGTCTTTGAATTTAATCCATGGAAAACTTATGTTGGAGGGGTTAAGGAATTTGAATTTATAACGTATATCCTCAGGGGCAACCAAATCACCGCTCAAAACATCAAAAACAAGTTCCTTTTTTTCATAACTCCCCTTTAAACCGATAAAAAGACTCTGAAGTCTCTGCTGACCATCAAGAACAAGGAGCTTTCCCTTTGTATCAACAGGAACATAATAATCAGTCAACCTTATGGTGTGCTTATAGTTATCAATGAATTTTCTGCGTCGAATTTGAGAATTAGTTCTCCAAACAAGAAATGTGCTTATGGGATATTCTCTCATTATCGAATCGAATAACCGTTCCATCTGGTCCTCATTCCATACAAACTGCCTTTGAATATTTGGCAACCAAAAACCACCATCTTTATCCTCGTTGTTTAAATAACCAACCATTTTGCGTATTGTTTCTTTTTGATTTTTCATTTTTGAAGCTCCCGATCAATCTATAAGATCTCCTTCAGCTAACGACTAAGCTCACCTGCCGCTATGAAGCGCAGCGGAATAGCGGTCGGGTGGAGCGCTTTGTTAGACGCAACCTGTTTGGGTTATTAATGTATCAACCATTGAGATCAATGTACCAGTCAACTTTGTTTTGGAGTTCAGCTAGCCATTTGCTTAGTTTCACCATATGTTCTGTCTTTAGAACAGAGCTATAGATCTCCCTACCAACTTGCTTGCAGCGCACCATCAATCGAACGAGATCAGATGCTATTTGCGCATCCTCGAGCCTCGGAGTTGGTTTATTCCTTTCTGCCTCCTCATCAATTTCAGTAATGAGTTTACACAGTTCTTCATATTTCGATTCTGGTGAAGTCGGTTGGATGGCTCGGATAATTTCAGCAATAATTACACCTAACCCTTTCTCTGTGGAAATAGCTAATCTATCAGCGAGCGGTAGGGAATACTTCTCGACTTCTTTACGGTCCACATTGTGCCAAACTGGAAGAATGACTTTATCAGCGTTCATCTCCTTGGCTACGAGACCATCCAATTCGTATTGTGGCCATTTCTTAGCGAAGAAATTTGGACTTAAGATTACAACACCATAACGGGATTGTGCTAGGCCCTGATCGATCTTTCGCCTTAGACTATCACCAAGTGATAGAGTGAATTCGTCATACCAGACTTCAATTCCGGTTTTTGCTAAACGCGTTGCAAGAGGAAGGGCTACATCCTTCTTATCTTCACTCGCGTGACAAATGAATACATCCCATTTCATATTTTAATAACCTGTATAGTAGCGTCTAACATAGTAATGTACAGAATTCTGTATATTAAAGAGTATACCTGAATACCTGGAATTCCATATATATCAAAAAATTTTCTATACTGTACAACGAACCAAGAACGGTGAGCATCTCTTGCGCATTTCTTGCATGCAGCTCACTTGTATCCCGGATTGAATTCAGATATCCTTCCAATTTGGCAGTATGTATGAACCAACTTCGGATATGCTATCTTTGGCTGAACTACTACCTCACCCTCTTTTCTGATTTACATTTAAGTTATCCAATGGACTGTTGATTTTGCCTATATCTTTATTGCTAACATGGGTATATATATTTCGGTGGTCCTACTACTCTTATGCCCTAAAATCTCCTGAGCATAGAGCAGACCTATTCCGCTTTCAAGGAGATGTGTTGCAAAACTATGTCTAAGGCTGTGAGCTGACACTCATTTCAGTATTTTTACTGCCCTACAAACATTTGAAAATATCTTCTCAACAGTTCGTACCATTATATGTCTTTCTTTATCCTGGCCTGAGAACAATTATTCTTTGCTAAGAATGGGAAAAACAAATGATCGTTGTTCCTTTTTTTGTTTCTTTACTTTACACATTTTTCCGACAGTTTATCCGACATTTTTAGGCTTTACCCGACATTAAGGCTTCAATAGTCTATTTAACTCTTACTATCAAATTT
>CAZLTJ010000156.1:0-4474 GCA_964562425.1 uncultured bacterium | reverse complement strand
AACGACAATTGGAAAATGCTTGCGATGCTGATAGTTCTATCCGCTATAACTGTTTCAGTGCGATTTCCCTCGATTTTTTTTACTTTCGGTGTATTCATTTGGATATTAAGCCTTAAAAGAGTAAAGAAAGCGATAGTTTACGTTGTTTCGCAGCTTCTTTTGCTAAGTCCATGGTTTGTTCTATCTTGGTTCAGTAAAAGCTCAAGTGTTTATTCATTATCTGCGGGAAGAAAAGTATCCTTTTTTGCCGATATTATCAAGGTTACAGGCGATTATATTTTCATTAGTTTACCTAGCTATACTTTCCCGGTAATTAGGTCTTTGTGCAAAAGAATTCTGGGACCTAATCCGTATTATGTTGAAAACTTATCGATTTTAATAGGATTTATACTTATCGTAGTTACTGTCATAGGCTGTGTTTATGCGTTAAGAAACAAAGCATCTCGATTAATGTCATTAATTTTAGTTGCTATTTTTGTCTCGTATCTACTAACTACACGAGCATTAATAAGATATATATTAGCATTAACACCTTTTATTCTATTTGTATATGTAAAAGGATTGGATAAAATTTTTAAATCCTTTCGTCTGAGGGATAAATTATCTCAAAAACTTACCATTTCTATTTTAATTCTGGTAAATATTATGTTAATTCCTCCATTTTTATATTCAGTCAGACTTTGTGCTCGAGAGCGAAAGATGTTCTATGAACGTGGTGCAAGGATTGATACTATTATTCCATGGAGATTGGATGAGGATTTCGACGAAATGTTTAAAGCTCTGGAATTTTGTAAAGAGAATTTGAGTAAAAACGCCATCTTAATCTCACGTGATCCACGTTTTGCGTTTTTCATTTCAGATAGAAAATCGATACGAGGTAGATGGCATGCAATCAAACAAACTAGTGGTTTCAAAACAGCGGACCGTCTTTGGTTATACATGTTAGAACATAAAGCTACTCATGCTATTATAGATAACTACTCTCAGTGGAGTTATTGTCGCACATACCTTGTTCCAGCTATAAATGAGTATCAAAATTGTTTCAGAACTATCTATGTATCGAGCAAAGATACTAACACTAAAGTGCTGGAGTTAGACACTTTATGTCTCAGGCAGGCTATAATTGAAACACGAGCAAAACGAGAAGGTCAATAAAAGTCATTGTTTACTTATTTGTGAATCACACAACTTTCCGATCGAGTATATCATGAAGATGGATGAATCCTACGATCTCGTTTTCGGTATTAATTATTAATGAAGTTATTTTGTGTCGTTCCATCAAGCTTAGTGCCTCCTCGACTAGGGAATCTGGTGAGATTGTTTTGGGGTTCGATGATGCAAAATGCATAACATTTTCCCCGAGTGGATCGCTAATATCTGTCCTTTGAATAGCTCTTCGCACGTCGCCGTCGGTAATTATTCCCATAAGTTTGTTATCCTCGATAATCAATGATGTCCCAAATTTTTTATTGCTGATTTCAACAATAGCATCACGAAGAGTTGCCTTGGTAGAAACTTTTGGAATTTCATCACCCGTATGCATAAGTTCTGAAACTCGAGTTAATTGATGACCAATTTCACCGCCGGGGTGATATACCGAGAACTGATCCTTTGTTAACTTTTTTATCTGAACCATACCCGCAGCAATTGCATCACCCAAAGCAATTGAACAAATTACGCTGGTTGTAGGAATAATTCCCAGCGGTTCACCTTCCTCAACCGTTGGAATCTGCAAAAGAATCTTTGAATTCTTGGCAAGAGGTGAGTTAGATTCAGAAGTTATCGCAATTATAGGAATATCCCATCTTTTAAAATGAGCTATTAGGTGCTCTAATTCCTTTGTTCGACCACTTTTGGAAATACAGATTGCAATATCCTCAGCTGAAATAATCCCAAGATCACCGTGAAGAGCTTCTGTGGGATGCAAAAAAATCGCAGGTGATCCCATCGATGTTAAAGTGCTAGATATTTTCCTTGCTGCTACTCCTGACTTACCTATACCGGTTACAATTATTCTACCTCGGCATTTTGAACACAACGATGCTGCCTTTTCTATCTCTCCAGTTTGGTCCAGTAGCTCATGGATATAATGTGATTCGTGTGTTAAAAGTTTTTTAATTGCGTCGGAAATCATCAGGATGAAATTTAAACTGTTTATCAAGAAATGCAAGAAATGTCTACGATTTGCAATCATGGGCAATTATCTTGACATTTCTAATATTTTATATTTTTCTAAAGCTATACATACTAACCGAGGAGGTTGTCTTGAGAAATAGGTCAATTTTTACTTTTACAGCAATAATAATTCTCTCGATAACTGCGCACGCCCAACTTGATCTGTCGTTACATGCTCAACTTGATCTGACCATAACCGGATACATGCGCATTCGTGTAAGCCATATTAACGCTGATAATACATCCGCCACTGGTCCATTTGGTGAACTCATAGAAAATGGTGGGAAGTCACTATTTCTACTCAAACCCACTATAGAGCTTGAAGTTATGGACAATATAGTTCTTGGTTCGCATTTTCGACTCACAAATATAAGCAATTCTGCAATGTTTGGTGCCCCAGATTATTATTTATACCAATTAGTTTCTCCTTATATAAATGCTGAATTTGGTAATGCCAAATTGGTTCTCGGATATTTTCAGGAGTATTTTTCCGAACTCACTTTAATACGTTGGGATAAGGATGATAATCCACCCGGTGCAGGTGGTTCCGAAAGCGGATGCCCGGAATGTTCAGGTATGCCTGGCGTTATGTCCTTCGATAATCTCGAGGAGATCGATAAAGAATTGGGATTTAATGGTTACCACTTTCAATACGCACCCGAATGGGAGACAGGTAATATCGATTTTAAGATATTCTATACTCAACCGACAGTTGTGGACAGAGAAGTTACGTATTACAATCGTTATATGTTAGCTAGTGCTATTCATGGCTCAAAAAATGTTGGAGCGTTTGATATTGGAGTTTCAATAAATGCTATTCATTATCAGGAGGATGCCGGAAAGTATTGGCAGAGCTTTTATGCAACAAATCCACTATTATGGCATACTTATGGTTCTGCGATCGTTGAAATGGGATTCTGGGATGCTATTATTTCCCTCGAAAAAGCTTGGAATTATAGCAAAGAACGAACGCCAATAGAAATAGGAAACTGGATCACCGATGAAGATAACGCCTTTTTCGGTAAGATTGAGCTTGAACCTCAAATAGGACCAACTGTAAATAAAATTCAGTTAGCTTATATCGACATAGGAAAGAATTACAATGCTCAATACAAATCACCGTCGTTTTATTTGGGTGAGGTTGGTTTTAGGGGAATTTTAAGAAACGAAATCAAGCTCGGAATGATCGAGCTTAACGACGCTTTTTATTATAAAGCCATTTCTAAGGCTGAAATCGAGAAATTAGATGCATTAGACGTGGATGTTAATACTCTTGGTATGAGCTTGGGAATGAATATGGATATTAAGGATGTATTCACGAGTTTAAATATAAGTGCATCGAAACAGACATCCAGCTGGTCACCGACCGAGGATGTGCATAAGGAAAGCGTTAGAGACATTTATGTGGTGGATTTTGCATTTAAGCCATGGGTTCCAATGACACTATCTGCAACGTTAACATACATAGATATTGATGACGACATTTCAAGAATATTTCACCTAACTGGATCATTAGAGTTCTAGTTTTAATTGAAAACAAACCAACAGATTTTTTTTTCATAATTACGACAATTAAATTATTCTATTGTTGGAAAGATTTCATTCACTAACAAGCTTAACCATCACTCTTTTCAAATATCTCAATTTGATCGAACTTATCGTTACTCGATTTTATATATCCATTTGCAAATTGAATCCCGCTCATTACAACTTTACTCTCCGGTTGGATTTCGAGAATGCCTAATGCACCCTCACCGCACGCAATTGAAAAGCCATCTTTTGTGAGAGCAATTTCCCCCGGCTTTTTCATTTCGTAATAATTCATTAAAGTTGTTCTATAAATTTTTACTTGTTTGTCTTTAAAATTAGCAATAGCTCCAGGTGTAGGTGAAAGCCCCCTGATTCTGTTGTGAATTTCTCGTGCACTTTTATTCCAATTAATCAATCTGTGAATCCGTTTTATTCGTGGAGCGTTGTTAACTTTTCTATCAGGTTGAGACTGCGGAGTAATTTTCCCGTTGAGGTATAATTTCAAACTCTTGGCAAATAGTTCTGCACCCGGTGTAACCATTCGTTTAAACAACTCTCCCGCGGTTTCATCGGGATGAATTGTTATGGTTTTTTGCATAAGTATATTGCCAAAATCTACTTTTTCATTAATAATAAATGTGCTTAAGCCAGTTTTCTTATATTCTTGTATGATAGCCCAATTGACCGGTGCCGCTCCTCTCAGATCGGGCAAAAGTGATGGATGTAAATTTATTATTCCTTTAGGAAATATTCTTAAGAAATTGACAGG
>CAZLTJ010000155.1:0-4477 GCA_964562425.1 uncultured bacterium | reverse complement strand
TTCCGATATATCTCATAATTAATAGTAATAAGAAACTTTTGTTAAGAATAACAAGATATTTTTAGATATAACTAATCCCAAATTATCCCTTGATTTTAGAACGTTATTGGTATATTGTTAAAATGGAAATTAATAAGGAGGAAAAAATGAGATTTGTAGAAAAGCTAATATTATTTGCGATAATTTTGGGAATATTGCCAATAATGGCATTTGGTCAATGGAGTTTTATCTTTGACCCCTCGGAGGACTGTGGTTCTGACTTCTTTGGATTTGGAGTGGATTCTTTAGCAACCGATTTTTATGATCCAAGTTATGATTCAGTATTACCTCCAATTATTACCTGCCCTGTCAAGTTATACTTTCCAACTAACGATACTGCATGGCCTGGTTTACACTTAAAAACATCTATTAAATACCCCAGAGATACAGTGAATTGGGATTTTAGATTGGTCTCAGACGGTGGAATAGATTCTATTCAGTTGTGCACATTGTATTGGAATTCGGCGGATTTGCCAATCGATTATGGTTCGTTGTATATCGATACGCTCGATGATTTCTCTACTGCCAATGATATGAGCCGAATTACTTCATTTTCATATGTAGTAAACGTAAAACCTTACGCTGTAACAACACATGTTTACTTCAAATTCATTTCCGATACAACAATTACAGACGATACACTACCACCGTATACAATTAACCACATCCCAGAATGTGATGATACAACAGTACCAAAGGATATTGATTCAATAGCATTCGATATTGTGGATAGTGGAATTTCTGGAGTAAATTTTGGATCTATTTTAATCACGCTTAATGGACTAAATCTAACTGCTTTTTTTGCAAATTCTCCAATTCTCAACGGATATCATTTATGCCTCGAAGATCCAAGTCCCTACCTCAGAGATTCAACGGATTATAATTTGATTATAATAGCTTCTGACTGGGCTGGAAATGATATGAATTACAACTGCTTCTTTCACACTTCACCACCAGTCGGAACATCGCATAAAATCTTAGGTAATGTGTTTGATACCATGACATCTACAGCTTTAGAGGAAGCTGTAGTTTCCTTGCCGTTAGGTTTGACCACGGAATACGACACCACTGATGCATCGGGATATTACGAATTCGACGATATACTCGATGGTTTATACAATCTGACATGTGAGAAAGATGACTATTTTTCCAAAACCTCCCCAGTAACAGTGGCGGGTCTCGATACAAGACTTGATTTCTTCCTGATGCCTTTAGATACATCTACCGCAGACACAATATGTGGAAATGTTTCAGATGCATCAACTGGAATGTTCCTTCCAAATGTAAATATCTATGCATCATGGGCAACCGACTCTACAGATACTATTTCAGATTCCTTAGGTACTTTTTGCTTACCTGACATTCCAAAAGGTGTTAAGGTAATGTTTATTGCACATGCATCCTTCGGTTTCTACAAAGATGACACAATAATAGCAATGATCGACACATTAGGAGATTTGAATTTCTCGCTTAAACTAATCACAGTATTCGATGTCAGCGGTTTGATATATCTCGATAGGAGAACCGATCATAGAGGAACAATTGTTGAACTTAAAACTGTGGGAATAGATACAACAAACTCTTCCGGTGCTTTTCTTTTCACTTCTGTGGATACTGGAACATACGATCTTATCTTTAATCATGATGGATACATTCCAGAGACTCTTACTATTGTTGTTTCTTTTGGACCATATTTTCTAACCGACACATTATATAAAGAACCGAGCTATCCGCCTCCAAGGAATCTTGCTGGCACCGATAGTTTATGCGCAGAACAGGTTTACTTATATTGGGATTGTCCTTTGCCAGATGATATTGTGGAAATCGCATTCGATAACGGTCCACTTCCTGGTTTTTATTATTTGGTAGATCTTGAATTGTATAGCGCTGATAGAATAGGAGCTCTTTTCTCTGTATCGGATTCGAATGAAATTATAGCTGTTAAATTAGGTATGTATGGTGATGTGGATGTCGACTGTGTAATAAATTTATGGTCAGGAAGCGAACCTATATTTCCTGCTCTTGGAGTGCAATCTGCAACGGATTATCTTCATCCCGACCTTTTTTGGGTGGAATTTGATTTCAGAGCTACTCCAATTCCTGTAACAGGCGATTTCTTTGTTCAAATTTACCCGGATACTTCAGCCACAGAATTTAATATTTTGGCAGATTCAATTGGAGCTTCAACATATGATCACTTTGTATTTGCACACGGTTTACCACCTTTTCCCATATGGGATAATCCAGTCGTTGTTGATCCTGATTTCAGCGGTTTTGTTTGGGTTCTTAGGGTTTATATACGAGATCCAGATGGAACATTTATGTGGATAGAACCCACAATAATAAATGAGGAGACTAATATATCCTCCAAGTTCTACAATAAAACCAATCCTTTTGAAAGCACAAAATTTAGTCGAATGAGAAACGCAATCCCTCTTAGTACAAGTAAAAAGGGATTCTACAGAACATCAGAAATCACCGAATCGACCGAGTTTACCGATCTTATTAAATATAGAGTCTATCGTTCGAATAATATTTTCACCGATATAAGCGACCCGGGAGTTACATTAATAGATAGCACCGTCCCGGATAACACACAATACGTCGATATTAGTGTAACCCCGAATACAGATTACTATTATGCAGTAACAGCAGTCTATCCTGGCGACATCGAGTCCGATCCATCGAATATAATTCGAGCCAGAACAAGAGATTACGTTGCTTCTGGAAATATTTTAATAATCGATCACGATTGGGGTGAGAAATTAGCTGATGGTGATATCGATGACGAAGAAACAGTTCTGGCTGATTTAATCGATTCCATTACTACGTTACCTATTAGCGATCTGGTGATTACCGAGCAGGATGAATTGTTTTTAAATATGAGATTTGTTGACGATTGGGGAACCAAACTTTACGATGCGATATTCTGGATTACATTTTTCTCTCCCGAAACATATAACGGGATTGAAAAGTTAATGGATTATCTCGATGCAGGTGGAAATTTGTATATCGAGGGCAATGACATTGGATATTTCCTCGATTTATATTATGAGGATTTCCTCGAAACTCTTGGTGTTGCTTACCTAGATGATGGTCTACCTAGTGACTCTGGTAACGTTTCATTTGTCAAAACCACAGATTCCACTTTCTGGGAATGGTCTCCATTTGCTATGGATTATTATTATAAAACAATAGCTGACACATGGATCGACGAATTAGATGCTCTATCCGGTGCGGAATTGTTGCTATATTCATGGGGTGATACTTCACTTACAACAGATTCTACTGGTCGAATGATTTATTTTGAAAGTGGCACATACAAAACTATTACTTCCTCGATATATCTCGGGTCTCTTATCGATGGAGCTTATCCAAGTCAGCGTAAAAAGATTATGGGTTGCATATTAAAGGCTTTTGGAATCGAAAATGAATATATCGATAATAATATTCCAAAACCAGAGCAACCGATGCTAATCTCTGCAAGACCGAATCCATTTAATGCATCAACCGAGATAAACTTCACAATCCCAAAAAATAACACAGTATCCTTGGATATTTTCGATATAAACGGTCATAGAATTAAAAGACTTATGAAAGGGGCATTATCTGCAGGAACCTATACATACATCTGGGATGGAAATACCGAAAGTGGGAAAACAGTTTCCAGTGGCGTTTATTTTGCAAGGCTTCTCACCGAGAACAATGCATCTGCAAAAGTGAAAATTGTCTTAATACGATAGAAATATAGAAAGCTCGTATTAATGACTAACATATAAATATTACTTAACGGGGTTCTTGGACCCCGTTTTTATATCTCTAAGAAAGACTATTCCTTGATTGTGGAAAAGGAAATATTAATAAAAAGCATTTAAATGAATAGTATTATAATATTTGCTGGGGCTTTTTGTCTGATTGCAATTGCGTTTCTATTAATACTCCGAAACGTAATCCATTCTCGTATTACTATAATATATGCAAAATATCAATTACAAGATGCGATAATTGTCACAAAAAATGCCAATTTTTTCGGACAGAAATCTTTAAGCTATAGACAGATTCGCGGGAATGGAGTATTGGCTTTGACTTCGGATAAATTATTTTTCGAAATGTGGCTACCTAAAAAAGGGATTGAAATACCCATTAAAAGAATAACAAATATAGATAATCCTATTCAGTTTCTTGGGAAGACAGAACTAAGATCCCTTTTAAAGGTAACTTTTATTAACCAAAACGGTCAAACCGATTCAGCAGCATGGCAGATTTCAGAACTTGACCATTGGATGAATGAACTGCATAAATTACTAATTAAATAAATAGAATTGCTTAATTATTCTTTTTATATACTATTAGTTAGTCGAATATCATGAATTTTTAGTTTCTAAATATCACTCGAGGAATACTAAAATGCTTGTTTATGGATTGGTCATAATTCTAC
>CAZLTJ010000154.1:3820-4484 GCA_964562425.1 uncultured bacterium | reverse complement strand
TACCATCCCTAAAAGCGATACTTTTCCCCAATGCCTTTTCATTTTTACCTCCCACCTTTTCGAAAGTGGCAATTGGAAATTAGGGATTTTCTAATCAACTTTTTAGAGAATTAGTTTATTACTCGATTTCCTTCAAATGCTGATTGGATACGCAGGATTCTATTTTGCTCTATTACTTTCAGATCGAACTTTATCTTCGTTATCGCTTACTTTTGTCTTATCATCGATCTTAGATACAGGTTTAGCTTTTATATCGGTCTTTTCTGGAGTATTAGTTTTATTTTCCTCTATTTTGTTCGGATACTTGATTAATTCCGTGCTGGACTTATTTTCAATCTTAACTTTCTGAAGTCTGTCGTCGATACCATTGCTATCCTGATCCATAAAATAATCAAATTCGTTTTCTTCTTCCTCGTCTTCGACATATTCATCGCTCGAGAAGAAATCCCTGAGCACATTGCTAATAGAACGATCTTTGGTCGCTTGTTGGTTTTGCTTTGAGTGTTTTTCTGATTTAGATTTTTCTCTTCTTTTGTCGGAGGAACTTTGAGCGAATAGTAATCCCGGTAGAATCACTAATGCTATTAATAGAATGTAACCTATTTTTCTCATAATAATCCTCTTAATATTAATAATATTTTCTTTTTCTTTTCTGTCAACGTCT
>CAZLTJ010000154.1:0-3810 GCA_964562425.1 uncultured bacterium | reverse complement strand
CTCTTAATATTTAAAGTTTACTTCTTTTAGTTCTTGTTTTTCTTGTGGAACTTGAGCTTTTGTTACTGGATTTGGTTTCAGACCTTGTGGATCTCGATGTACTCGATGAGTTATTTGATTTTGTTCTATATGTTGCTTTTTTATCTGAATCGTAGTTGCTTTCCCTGCTTGTTCTATACATCGGTGTCGAGTTATGCTCTCGAGTTGAACGTTCAGTGTATTCACGTGTTCTTGTCTCCGGAGAGGAATCGCGATATCGAACTATATTTCCCAAGCCTCTTCTACGGTTGAAATCGTTGGCTCTATCTCTATAATTGTAATGATGGTCTAATCTTATTGGTCTCCTATAAACCCAGCGATTCTCAACGTAAACTCGGGTGCAACTTGCGCAAGGATAATCATGATAGACATATCGGTACCAACCGCACGGGCTATAATAAACTCTGATAATTCTTCTCCAGCATATTGGCCAGTATTCAAAGGGCAAGTCCCAGTAGTTATAATTCTGGCACCCATAACAACAATCGCAGTAATCATCCCATCCCCAGAAATCGAGATGCATGACAAAATATATACCATTTGGATAACAGTTGCATTGTGCATCAACCTGTGATGGGATTAATGCAACCATTGCTGTTAATATTGCTATGTAGATTATTGCACTTTTCATTTTTTCCTCCTCCCATTGCGGGATTATTTATTACCATCCGCATTATATGAGAACTCATCGGAAATTATATTGACTGTATGTTCCGTGGTTCTCTCCTCTCCCTTGTATTTGAAAGGGCTTTCATCTCCTTGTATAATAAGTTCCGGATTTCCTTCGTCAAGCTGATATGCCCAATCAAAATAAATACAGTCATAAATTATATAGGCTATTCGAATATGTGCAAAATTATTACTTCTTGTCCATACAATATAAGAATATCCTTCATAAATGGGAACTCTTGCACCACTAATCCAACCTTCCTCCGGTGCCCAATCTACATCGGAAAGGTCATCTGTTGGTCCGAAGATCAATATATCCGTATTATCGTCGACTGCCTGCATGTAGTAATCCTCATATCTATCATCCCAACCAAAGTAAACATCGGCGGTTCGATAGTTATAGGGAACAACCGACTCGGTGGAAAAATCGAAACCGGAATCATCCGGATAGTCTTCGCGGGTATAAACTCTATAATTGAAACCTTCAGGACGTGGTGTGTCGAAAATTATATCCTCCGAAAGTTCGCTTTCATCTCCCCAGAAGTCGATGGAGGAGATTGCATAATAATATGTTACACCGTTAGCTACATCCCAATCGACGAAGCATGCAGATCTTGTTTCGCCAATAAGGTAATATCTTCCAGATTCATAATAACCTTTCCAGATTCTGTATCCTTCGATGTCGTCGTAGTAAATTGGATCCCAATAAATTGTAACCTTATGATCGCCGGTTATTGTAAATACATTTACTGGTTCAGGTGGTCCGTAATAGTGCCAATCGTCTGGGTAATCATAATAACCGTCGTTCCAAACTGCTATATCGCAACCGGTTGAGAGTACACCAAGAAGAGCGCTTAAAATTAGTGCACCTATAATTATTTTGTGTTTGAGTTGTCTATTTCTCGATTTACGTTCTGAAATAGCTTTCACCGCTAACTCCTTATTACCGCTTATGTTATAACAATTTGGGATTCTTAACCCACTCTTTTCTTTTGTTTCTTCCATGCTATGTTTCTCCTTCGTGTATATAATGTGCAATAGACGTGCCAAATGTTCTATTTGTATGTGTATTAAGGTATTGTGATATCGTTACCTATGTTACAAGCATAATAAAGCACAAATATGGTGCAAGTAAAGTATTGATATTCATTTTTTGAACATTTTATCGACAGAAAATCGAGTAATTCTTCTCATAGAAAATTGTTGTGTGAATTTGCATAGAAAATATATTTTTCAAGTGCTTATGAGGGCAAATTTTTGCCTTGACAAAAGTACCTTTGCAAACAAAATTTGGTTTTGAAAAATTACTGGGGGATCGTTCAATCGGCAGGACCGTAGATTCTGGATCTGCTAATCGGGGTTCGAATCCCTGTCCCCCAGTTAGACTGCATGCAATTTCGAACTCCTCGAGACAGATTTTACACCCGCGACCGACTTCACTATCATCAGATTTACCGAAGACATTATGAGAGATAAGTATGACGGACTTGAGATTGGGAGGACGCAATCGTCTGAACTGCAGGGATGATTTCCTGCAGAATTTAAGGTTGACAATACTTTCGATGAGCTGTATTATGGGATTGATACAAAGCTACACATATGAATTCAGAGCAAGATTGAGAAATCCAGGGGGGTATTCCGAAATTTGGATTGGAGAGGTGGTGTAGAATTCCTGTTCATGTAAATATAGAAAACTAAGAGATGGAAATGAAAAACGAAATAATCGAATTACGGTTTACTGGTGATATTTCACCTGATAGAATCAGCATAAGGGAACTTACTGATATGCTTGTAAATTTTGAGGATTCTGTTATTGAATTAATACTAAGAGATCATCCTGAGGTTTCCACAGAGGAAATAATAGTAGGTCTAGTAAAGATTGGGGAAGGAAGTGCAAGATTTATCTTTAGATCTACATTCATGAAATATGCTATCCCTGTTTTTATCTTATGGGCATCATCCATTGCAAATAATGAGTACAAAAATTTACCACACAAATCAATCGAAGCATCGATAAAAATAGCCAGTTTTGCTAAATCAAGGAATTGTATTGTTGAATTCAGAACTGGTGAGCAGTCAGAGGATGTACTGGCAAAAATAACTCCAGAAACAGAAATAATCATACCAGAGTCAGTTTACTTGCATGGTGAAACGGTTATCTATGGACGAATCGAAAGGGTCGGGGGAGTAAAACCTATCGTGACTGTCAGACTCGATGATAACAAACTTCTGCATTGTAGATTATCAGAACAAAAAGCAAAGAATTTGGCACCAAAACTATATGATTATGTTGGGATAAAAGGCACAGCCAAATGGAATGTTGAAAACTATCAAATAGAACACTTTGAAATAGATAGACTTACGGAATATCAGCAGATGCCAATATCTAAAGCTGTTAATGAACTCGCAAAGGAATTTGGTAAATATTTCGATGCTATTGATGATGTCAATAAGCACGTATCGGATATTAGAGGAGATTTGGAATAATGGCTATCGTAGTATTGGATACGAACATATTAATATGGGGATTAAAAAGAGAATGTACTCCAGGTCAGGAAGGGATGGTGAAAAAGGCTGAGTTATTTCTGAAGTATTTGGATGATAACGAAAATAGTGTCTTAATACCATCTATTGTTCTGGGGGAATTATTAATGAATATACCAGTTGAGAAGCATCCCAAGTTTATATCTCAAATAGAAGGAAAATTCAAAATAGCAAATTATGATGCTATAGCAGCAAGTTGTTTTGCAAGAATATGGCAAGACAAAAAAGGGGATGAAGGAGTTAAGATAATTAAAAAGAACTTGTCAGTTACAAAGACACATCAGCGAGCTGATTATCTTATTATAGCCATCGCAGTTACGAGAGGTGCAAAATGTATATATAGTCATAATACCTCTGAGTTAAAGAAATTCGCTGAAGGATACATTGATGTGAAAGATATGCCACTCGATTTATATGAGCAATTATATTTATTTGATAATAAAAATAGCAAGATAAACGATGCCTGAAGAAGATAAAATACATACAATGGTGCGAGAAAAGCTTTTTCAAAGATTGATTAGACAAGAACCCAGCAACAGTAGCTAACACAGCATATAC
>CAZLTJ010000153.1:0-4507 GCA_964562425.1 uncultured bacterium | reverse complement strand
TATCGTAAGTAAGTCTATCAAAACCGTTTTGTCTAAACAGGCAATTTACATGAGAACCAATATATCCAGCACCGCCAATAATAAGAATTTTTTCATGCATATACTTTTCCTTTACATCTTCCCCATCCACTACAATTCTTTAGAATTAATTGAAATGTCCCAAAATATGCAAATGGTTTTTTAGTGTTCGTTATAAAAATCTATTTACATTAGATTTTCATGATGGACAATCATTTAGCGATTAATATTAAGTAATATTTCATATTTAATCAAATAAAACTTTTAATACACTACTTAGTAATTTCTAAAGACCTTGACATGAAAAATATTTAATAATAGATTGTGATAGAATTCACAATTAAAACAGGAGTTAAAATGAGTGATGAAATTTTAAACAGAGACGAACTCATTCGTAAATCAGAAAAGCCGGGACGCGATGCAATGATATTGCATCCCTATTACCGAGGGAAAATACAGATTACTTCAAAGTGTTGCGTAAGAAACCTGGATGACTTTGCCATCTGGTATACACCAGGTGTAGCCAAACCATGCCTTGCAATAAAGGATGATCCTCTAACAGTTTTTGAGCATACGAATAAAGGTAATTTTGTAGCTGTAGTTTCCGACGGAACGAGAGTTTTAGGTTTGGGTGATATCGGAGCTGAGGCTTCACTACCTGTTATGGAGGGCAAAGCATTATTGTTTAAATATCTTGGTGGAGTGGATGCATTTCCTATTTGCTTGGACGAAAAAGATCCGGATAAGATAATTGAGATTGTATTAGCAATTCAGCCTTCATTCGGTGGCATCAATCTCGAGGATTTATCTCAACCAAAATGCTTCTATATTTTAGAAGAACTTCGTAAAAGGGCTCATATCCCTATTTGGCACGACGATCAACAGGGAACAGCAGCTGTAACCGTTGCAGGTCTTATTAATGCTGTGAAATTTGTGGGGAAGAAACTGGCGGATATTAAAATTTCTATGATCGGAGCAGGCGCAGCTAACATTAGAATTGCCCACATTTTATTTCAAGCTGGCGTAGATCCGGCAAAGGTTATTATGTGTGACTCAAAGGGTATATTACATACTGAACGTCAGGATGCAGAAACACTTGCCACAAAATTTAAAGAAAAATGGGAGCTTGCGCAGATGACCAATTCTGAAAACATTACAGGCGGAAAAACTGAAGCAATAAAAGATGCAGATGTTCTTATTGCACTATCCAAACCTGGTCCCGGCATAATTGAACCTGAGTGGATTAAAACAATGGCAAAAGACCCGATTGTTTTTGCATGTGCCAATCCTGTGCCTGAGATCTATCCGTGGGATGCAAAGGCTGCGGGAGCAAGAATTATGGCAACCGGTCGATCCGACTTTCCCAATCAGGTTAATAACTCACTCGGTTTTCCGGGAATCTTTCGAGGTGCATTAGATGTTCGAGCAAAAACCATTACAGACGAAATGTGTGTCGCAGCTGCATTAGAACTTGCTAAAGTAGCTGAAGATAAGGGTCTTAGAGAGGACTATATTATACCTACAATGGATGAATGGTCAGTATTCCCAAGAGAAGCGGTTGCTGTCGGACTGAAGGCAATCGAACAGGGATTAGCAAGAGTTGTACGAACTCGCGAAGAGCTTATGGATATGGCTGAGAAAAAAATCCGTCATGCGAGAGAAACGATCCACTTGCTTATGAAGGAAGGATTCATTCCACCTGCACCACCGGATGTTTAATAGAAACAACATGCCCAGAGGTGTAAAAAATGGGAAATACACTCAGAGCAATACCGCTTTTTACTGTTGAAAGATTATCCATTTATTTGCGCACATTACGAGAATCTTTAGTGGAGGGGATGGATTTTATCTCCTCCACTGAGATTGGTAAAAGAAACGATTTTACTGCAGCACAAGTCAGAAAAGACCTTTCCTGTTTTGGGAATTTCGGGATAAAGGGCAAAGGTTATAATATCTCTGAACTTATTAACACTCTGGAAACTATTTTAGGTCTGGATAGAGAATGGAAAGTCGCAATATTCGGTTTAGGAAAACTTGGCGGGGCTCTTGCGAGTTACAAAGGTTTAAAAAGTGCTCGTTTTAATGTTGTCGCAATCTTCGATGTGGACCCGAAAAAAGTGGATAAAACCTATAAGAACATTCCAGTTTATCACTCTGATATGCTGAAGAAAGTTGTTCGAGAGAAGAAAATTCAGATCGCTATCGTCGCAGTTCCAACAGATTCCGCAAAGGCTACTATTCAAAGAATTCTAGATGCTGGCATCGAAGGAATCCTAAATTTCACTGAAGCTAGGGTTCCGTATCCAGATGAGTATATCATGAAAAATGTTAATTTAGCAGGTGAACTTGAAAGTATATCATATTATCTGATACACTCAGATCTGTAGTGTGGTAGTGAATTAAACTCAACCTAATAATTACCATGACAATTCATTCGAAAGTATGATACTGTATTTTTTAGAAATCTATCTTAAATCTAATTAATCCTGATTTAGACAATTTTTATTGAATTAATTCACGCAGAAGATGAATTTAAAATCGCTCTTTTCATTCCTTGACTGAATCAAAATACTGCTTTTACTTTCCAATATGAGCAGACGAATTATTGTAATTGCAATTATTTGTTTATCTCCTCTGTTAATAAAAGGCGAGGAGATAGACAGTTTGGTTACATATGAACAAGGATCACCGGTAATAGGTGTTGCCTGGTTGGGTCTTGAATTCATTGGTGGTCCATTATGGGCATACTCTCAATGGTGGCAGGAAGGAATCGGGAAGAACCCATTCAAAAACATCAGAGAACAGGAACCATATATAGAGGACAAACTATGGCATATCCATTCTGGCGTTATGTTTGCGGAGTTTAATTATTGGGTTTTTTACTTTTACTTTGGGGAAGACAAACCATTTTTAGCTATGTCGCTATCATTTCTAATTTTAACTGCGATCGAACTTATGGATGCATCCGAAATGACTGGGAAATGGGGTCTCTCTATTTTAGATCAATTCGCAAACATGGCTGGGATTGGATTCTGGTATGCAAAATATAAATACCCGAAGATACCTGTGGATATAAGAGTGGGCTTCAGAGATTATAGACGATCAGGCATTTTCTTTGAGCGTATGTGGCAGGTTAGCACAGATATTAAACATCAAACACACTCGAGACTCGACAGTTATTCTGCACTTAAGGTCGAAATTATCGTTAGACCGAAAAGATACTTGTATATTGGCGGAGCATGTTCTCTCAAAGATACAAACGGTGTGGGTACTGAAGAAGATTTATTCGGCATAACAGGTGGTTTTGATATTTCACTTTGGGCAGCAGATAAGTATAGAGATAAATGTTTTTCCAAGTATCTTAGAACTATAAGTCGATTTACAACATTTAGCCTATCGTATACCTATTGGTTCGAAAATTGAGGTGAATATGAAAAGAACATTGATTTACCTTTTAATACTAACGGCTGTTTACGCTGCAGATTCCAAGCTTTCTTTCCCCATAGACTGGAGTTCAAAGGGATATATTCACAAGTATATTCCTAGATCAGTTCGCAATTTTATAGGCGGTTATATAGGCTCAAATATTGACATGATCCGATATGGAAACAGAGATGCAAATATTAATTTCATTGCTGGTGCTGCTATCTGGACTGGTATGGGTCGGCAGGATGAACAAGTTATCTTTGATCCAAGAGATATGCACTATTCGCTTATCGTAGGCATAAGAGGTGAATATAAAGGTTACCTTTTAACATTCGAACTTTTTCATGATTGTTTCCATGAAATTGATCGAAGTAGCGAGCCTACAAAAATTTGGAATCTATTACAGTTTAGAATGTCTCCGGAAAACTTTTCACCTGCAAATAGAAGAAAAGCAATGAAACACAGTTCTCATCATAACGGAATCACCTTCAAACCTTCTGTAACTTGGGAAGCAAAATTTGGTTTTTTCCCGGATATAAAAAAAATAATCTGGGACCAATATGAACATAATTTAAAAACCATTTACGGTGGAACTATAAGGACCACATTTCTGAGATTACGTGCCACATCCATTGTTATCGAACTAGAACCGACATTTTGGATAGCGTCAAATTATGATTTCTATGATTTAATGTATGGTAGAATTATCATAGACTACGTTGGTGAAAGTGGAATTTTTAGGATTTATGTAGGTTATATTTTCCATGAAAATCGACTTATTCGACCAATAGGAGAAAGGGCAACATTGGGTGCTGAATGGGAATTTTAAACGCATTTTTATAATCTAAGTCACAAATTTGCATTAATCTCAATATCTGCACACCATTACTATTAATCCCATAATAAAATCTAGATGAATTTACGTTTGCATTTCGATTTTTCTTGTTATTCAAATGTTTATATAGATTTTAAATTATGATTATTCTTATCATGTAATTTAATCCCATCCTCCAACTTCGACTTCGTCGGAATCATCCTCTCCCAAGATAAAAGAGAAATAATA
>CAZLTJ010000152.1:0-4552 GCA_964562425.1 uncultured bacterium | reverse complement strand
GGTGAATTGAAAGGCATGATACTCAATACCTTCTATGATGCAATAATAATAGACGGCACGCATTCTATAACAGCATTTGATTCAAGAGAAGGTGCTTACTTAGTTGAAACAATCTCCAAACAGTATCCTGAAGATGTGGTTTTCATTGCTATCATAGATCCTGGTGTTCCAATGGAGGAACGTTATCTTGTTTTATTGACACAAAGGGATCAGCTTTTCCTCGCTCCCGATAACGGATTACTAACTTATATATACTACGAGCAAGGAATAAAAGAGCTTTATCGTATAACAAATGATGCTCTATTTTATGAACCAATAGAAAGCCTTTTTGTTAATCAAATACTCGGGAGAATAGGAGGTTTAATTGCATCTGGATACCCATTGGAAAATGTAGGACCTCAAATATCTGATCCAGCAAAATTTAACTATCAGGAACCTTCGATTTCCGGTGATACACTCATTGGGATGATTATTTATATTGACAAATACGGTAATTGCATTACAAATTTAGAGGATGAATTTAGTAATCCTTTAGGTTTCAGCTTCGGTGATTCAGTTGATCTGATAACAGATGACACCCTAATAACGGCAATGTTCGGTACAATTTACGGTGATGTTACTTTTGGTGATCCAGTTGTTTTTGTAAACTACCACGATGTCATGGAAATATCCATCAACATGGGGAATTTTGCTGTAATTCACAGAATTGAAATGGGTGAAAGTATAAAAGTAACAAAATCCAATGAATAATAATACTATTTTCAGCAATAATGTATTGCACAAAAAAGCTTTCAATTCTCGTTTTGCATTAATACCAATTTTTCTTATATTACATAGGATTTTAATTTTACTTAAGAAGTCAGATATATGGACAAACTTTCTAAAATATCTGTTATAGTACCAGCTTTCAACGAGGAGCAAAATATTGAACCTTTAGTTGAAAGCTTTAATAGCTTAATTAACAAAATTGATCATCCTTTGGAGCTTGTTTTAGTTGATGATGGTTCAACTGATGGAACATTGAATAAAGCCTTAGATATATCAAACAAATCAGATTACATAAAGGTTGTCTCGTATAGAACAAATCATGGCAAAACCTATGCAGTGCTGAAAGGACTGGAAGTCTGCACTGGGGATTATATTGTAATCTTTGACGCTGATATGCAGTTTTCCACTGATGATATTCCACCGATGATTGAAATGCTCGATAACGGAAAGGATTTGATAGCTGGATACAAAGTAGGCAAATATCAAAAACCTTTTGTCTCCTCAATATACAACAGATTGGGAAAAATGCTCTTTAAAGTGCCTGTGAAGGACATGAATGCCATGAAAGCCATGCGCCGATGTGTTCTCGATAAAACACCCTTCAGACCAGATTGGCATAGATATATTGTAGTATGGGCATTCCAGAATGGATTCGACATTGATGAATATCCTGTAAAATTAAGTCCTCGAAGGTTTGGGAAATCTAAGTATAGCGGTTTTGGTCGAGTTTTAATTGGAATATTTGACATGATATCTGTTTGGTTTCAACTGAAATTTGCAAGAAAACCGATGCTGTTTTTCGGTACTGCTGGATTAATTGTAATGCTTTTTGCTTTCTTATTAGGAGTTCTTGCAATTATTCTAAGATTTGGATTTCAACTAGGTTATAGACCATTACTCGAGCTAATCACTATGTTAGGGATAATCGGTATTGTCCTTTTCATTGGTGGGTTTGTGGGTGAAATGATTGAAGGATTTCAGGACAAAGTTCTTCAAACTGAAAAAAAACTGAAGGAATTAAAGGATGATATTGAGAAAAATTTTAAGAAAAAAAATGACAAATAAGTGCAATGAATATTCATAAAAACATATGGGTAGTAGCTCAAGTTGCAATTTGTTATGGAGTTATTGTAATGGGTCAGGCATTATGGAAATTAGGACAGATAAGACTTCAAGCACATAATCAATCTTTCACAGTATTCTCAATAAAATATATTCTATCTAAATATTTTATCGGTGGTGCACTAGCCTATATGATTGCAACTGTTATTTGGATTTACTTACTCTCAAAATATGACTTTAATCTTATTTATCCAATGAATAGCATAGGCTACATATTAGCAATACTTCTCAGTTTATATGTATTTAACGAAACCATACCGGTTAATAGATATATAGGTGTTGGCGTAATAATAATCGGGATAATTGTACTCTCACTTAAATGAATTCAATAAAGAAAAATATTTCTATCCTAACAGTCGATCTTGAAGAATGGTTTCATGGTGCTTACCCGAGCTTTTCGTCAAATGGGAAATTTGAAGCAATTCCAACCCAATTGTATAAAGTAGTCCTTAATATGCTAAAACTATTTGCGGAATATAATTCAAAATCCACTTTTTTTGTTCTTGGTGAGCTTGCTCAAAAATATCCTGAATTGATTAAGGAAATCCACAATCAGGGGCATGAGATCGCTTCTCACGGCTTCCATCATATACAGACCAACCTTCTTGGTGCAAAAGGATTTAGAGAGAATGTTGAAAAATCGATAGAGACAATTGGAAGTGTTATAAATGTAAAACTCAAAGGTTTCAGAGCACCGAATTTTTCTTTGAATCCACATAAGACACCATGGGCTTTCGAGATTCTCAAGGAACTTGGTTTTGAATATGATTCGAGTATATTTCCGGCTTTAATGTATTATGGTGGTGCAACACGCTTTTCAAGATTTATTACTGATATCAACGGACTTGAGGAATATCCACCTTCATGTTTTAATGTATTTGGAACAAGGATTTCTTTTGCAGGTGGATTTTATCTCAGAGTTCTTCCTAAATGGTTGATATCAAAGGGAATAAAAAAATACTGCGAGATGGGTTATACTCCCGTACTGTATATTCATCCTAAGGACATAGATAACGAAACACCAAGTTTACCTATTGATCCTATAAGCAATTTTGTCCATAGAGGATTATGTGGAAAAGGATTTGCAAAACTCGAATGGGTTCTTAAATTTTCAAAGGTAATTTCAATCGAGGAGTATCGTGAGTGCCGCAAAGAAACGTAAAAAAACTCTAAAAAAGAGAAAAGATTCAAAAAGAAAAAAGGAAGACTTTAAAAAATCGAGCAATAATGTTATTGAAAAAGAAGAGATAGAACATATTGATATTGTGAAACCTGAATCTACTGAAGATACTGGGATAGAAGAACCTGAAATACCACAAAAAATACCAGATTTTAGGATTAGTTTGTGGATACTATTAACTATATCACTGATTCTGCTTTTGACAACTTTCGATCCAAAAGTTTTTCGAGGTGGTGATAACGCTTATTATCTTAGTCTTGGTCGCTCAATTCTTCATGGCACTTATGCAAACGAGGTCTCACCAAATCCTCTTCCGGAAACAGGTGTTCCACCACTTTATCCGTTTATTTTAGCTATCTTGAATTTAATATTTGGATGGTCATTTCTCCCCGCAAAAATTTTGTCTCTAATATTTTATATGCTAACATTATGGATCTGGTTCAAGTTTTTTAAACGGATAGGATTTTCTAATGTTTTAATATACGGTATTATATTAATGGCTTCTCTTAATCCTCGACTTGCAGAATACTCACATTGGGAAATTACTGAAGCCTTATTCATGTTCATCTCAAGTGCAACTTTTCTTTATTATTTCATTGCCAAAGATAAAAACAGACCCAAGGATTGGTTTATTTTAGGATTATTAAGTGTCCTTTGTTATTTTACAAGGGCTTCTGGTGCATCTGTTTCAATAGCAATATTTATTACTATGCTTGTAAATCGAAAATGGAAACCACTTCTATGGTTTTCCATTGCAAATGTATTACTTTTAGCTCCTTGGTTATTAAGAAATATGTTACTTGGTGGAGAAGCAGTGGGTGGCTTTTATATTGATTTTTTCCTTAAAAATCCTGTAACACAAGAAAGACTTACGGCAAAAGAACTTCTTGCAAAGTTCTTAAAGAATTCTCATAAATATATTTTCGTAAATTTCCCTCGGATGATTTTGGCATTATCGGGATTCGGAATGGGTTTTCAAAAATATATATTCGTTGGTTTTGGAGGTATTATAGCGATATTCGGAGCAATTAGAACTCTTAAAAAATACTTACATATCGCTCTGTATGTCGTTATATATCTTATAATTCATTCCCTGTTCTTCGAAGCAGCAGCGCAAGTGAGATATCTTGTAGTTTTATTTCCCTTTGTAGTTGGATTTTTCCTTATAGGCATCTTGGAATTTATCAAACTTGTTAAACCTAGTGATAAACCTTTTAGATACAGAGTTTCATATATTTTTCTATCTTTTATGCTTCTAATGACACTTACTGGTTATATCATTGGTCAGTTTAAAACCTTTCCAGAACTGAAGGCTTACGTGAAAGGAAACCGATTTGCAGGAATTAAACCATCATATGTCGGTTTCATCCAGGCAAATGAATGGATAAGAGATCACTGTGAACCAGAAGCTGTAGTTTTATCAAGAAAACCTAGACTGACTTGGTATTTCTCACATCACAAGTCTTTGTCATATCCTTATGC
>CAZLTJ010000151.1:0-4578 GCA_964562425.1 uncultured bacterium | reverse complement strand
CAGCATTCCGAACTCATCTTAGGACACATTGGGATAGCACTTGGACAGCCGAAGACATTTCCAATATGTGGAGAAGATGGAGAAGTAGTCACGACCCGGATTATGAACCTGGTGATAGGTGCGACGAAGTATTTTATCGTTGGCTTAGAAGATGGGACTCAAGACCTGACCCACCGGATACTGCACGCTTCGAATGTAGACGATTACTTACAGCATTCCGAACTCATCTTAGGACACATTGGGATAGCACTTGGACAGCCGAAGATATTTCCAATATGTGGAGAAGATGGAGAAGTAGTCACGATCCAGATTATGAACCTGGTGATAGATGCGACGAAGTATTTTATCGTTGGCTTAGAAGATGGGACTCAAGGCCTGACCCATCCGACCCTGCAAGATGCGAATGTAGACGATTACTTACAGCATTCCGAACTCATCTAAGGACACATTGGGATTCAACATTGACAGCCGAAGACATTTCCAATATGTGGAGAAGATGGAGAAATAGTCATGACCCGGATTATGAACCTGGTGACAGATGCGACGAAGTATTTTATCGTTGGCTCAGAAAATGGCATAGCAGACGTGATCCATCATGTCCTCATTGTGATTGTAGAATGCTTTTCATAGGATACGTTCGCTATGTAGCTAGTTTTGGCGATGAAATTTGGGACCTTGATAGTTTAGAGCATTACTGGCCAGATTATAGACGACTTGTAGATTCCTCATATGTTCCCGATGACAAATGCGACAGTCTTTTCGCTCGTTGGTTGGAAATATTACGTGACCGAGGTGATCGTTGGGAAGACCCCGATAGTTCATATTTCTCAGATATAACTGAAATTAATAAACCTATTCTTGATATTGTAGCTTATCCGAATCCGTTCAACTCCAGCATAAGCTTTGCGCTATCCATTCCCGAAGAGACTTACATGGATGCAGAAATTTACGATTTAAAGGGAAACATGGTTGCGACAATTTTCTCTGGCAATGTAAAGAGTAACCAGACAACAATTTCATGGGTGCCAGAAAATGAACCTGCAGGTGTCTATTTGATAAAGATTCAAACCGATTTCGGAACATACAAGAAAACGATTCACTATTCAAAGTAACATAAACCATTTTGCGATTTAAAGGGGGCTAAACACCCCCTTTTTTATTTTTAAATATTTGATAAAATTTTAATTTCATATAGCTTTACGATATGAAAAATCCGCGGGAAAAGATATTTAGTTCTGCTAAGAAATTTATGCCATATAGGTCTAAATTAAAAGAGAGTGGAAGAAAACTTGTTTTCACTAACGGTTGTTTCGATATAATTCACCTTGGACACTGTTATTATCTTTACAAAGCAAGATTACAAGGCAACTTTCTGGTGGTTGCTGTTAACAGTGATAAAAGTGTTCGAAGAATTAAAGGCGAGGGAAGACCTATTGTAACTCTTAATGATAGAATGTGGATACTTGCCTCATTATACGTGGTGGATGCTGTGTTTCCGTTTGAGGAGGATACACCATTAGAAGTAATTAAATTAATTAAACCAGAAATACTTGTTAAGGGATCTGATTGGAAAATTTCTGAGATTGTTGGTGCCAAAGAGGTTATTACAAACGGTGGGTCAGTTAAAACCATTGAAATACTTCCAGAGTATTCGACTTCATCAATTATTAATATAATATCCCGAATGAATTCTACTGACTAAATTTCCAAGATTGATAATCTTCAAAATTACTATTTACTGTCATTAATTATTAAAATCCATATCTTATCAAGCTATAGTTGAAATATTAAGAGCTTTGAAGTTAATTTAAATAATACAATTACGACTACTCGATTTATTTAATTCATTGGAGTTGACATGCTTACATTTATTAATTCATATCTTCTGCCGGTTTTATCTGCAGCTTCATTACCTATACTAATTCATTTACTTTCTCGAAGAAGACTTAAAAATCAGCCGTTTTCAGATATAAGATTCTTAGAGGAAATACAAAGAAAACGTATGAGAAGAATCAAGCTCAGACAATGGATATTATTGATATTACGGACACTTGCGATTTTATTTATTGCAGCAGCTTTCACCAGACCAGCATTAAGAGATATAAAAATTGGAACCACAGGCTTGCATGAAAGAACTGCATTAGCAATCATCGTGGATAATTCATTCTCCACATCAGCTCTAAAGGGTAATACCGATGTGTTCACTCATCTGAAAGCAGCAGCGAAAAAAATACTATCCGTACTAAAGGAGGGTGACGCAGTTAGTGTAGGTATTTTTGGTGAGGAAATAAATTGGCTTACCCCAAAGCCAAGTCGGTTTTTTAACAACATTACTGCAATGCTTGATACAGTTGAAGTATCGGATCAAGTTACAGATATTTCCAAAGCACTATCCGAAGCGGTGAAGACTCTTGATAATTATCCATCACCTAACAAGGAAATATATATTATAACAGACGATTGTGCATACAGTTGGAGTAAAGAATTACTTAAAATTCCAGAGGACATTCGAGTTTTTGCATTCAGTTTTGCACCAGATAAGCATGAGAACAGAAGTCTTATGGATATCAAATTCCCAGCCCAGCTTCTTGAGGTAAACTCTCCATTTGATCTATCTCTTGCTGCAAAGAACTTTGGACAGAAGTATGCAAAAGGTGTTTTAGCTTCAGTAATTATCGATGGTTATAAATCCGCACAGAATGCGGTAGATATTCCACCGGGTGTCAGTGTTGATGTTAACCTATCCGCTCAAGTGCAAAAAGGCGGCTTTCACAGTGGATATGCTGAAATTTTCGAGGATAACCTCATGACCGACAATAGAAGATATTTCTCCTTCAAAATTCCAGATCAAGTTCGAGTATTAATTATTGGAAATAGAAAGCTGACAAACTACTTCAAATTTGCCCTTAATCCCGAAGATAAGTCTGTCTTTTTTGAAACTCAATTAGAATCGGAATCAAGACTCGGGCAGATTCCTATTGCCCAATTCGATGTAGTAATATATCTGGTGCCATATAATCCCTCGGATGCTGCAATTCAGCATCTAAGAACATTTGTTAGTGATGGTGGAGGTCTTCTGTTAATTCCAGGTGAAGAAAGCACCAAGGACATCGTCAATTTAACAAGGATTCTTGAGCGATTTGGGAATTTTAAAGAGATCGAGGTGTTAGGTGATACGACAACATTAGCAAAGTTAGGCTGGGGCAAAGCGGATTTTGAACATCCCATTATTTCCATTTTCAAGAATACGGGTATACCGGAAGCTACATTTAGAAAAATCGTTAATTTTCAACCAATTGAGTCAAGTGTTTTGCTAAGGTTTGAGAATGATATGCCAGCTCTGACAGAACTTCCACTTGGACAGGGAAAAATTTTGTTAGCCGGCTTTTCTGTGGAAATTAGATGGGGAGATGTTATATTGTCTGGGTTTTTTGTACCTTTAGTACACAGGTCGTGCCAGTATCTATGCTCCGATATAGCTCAATTTGATCCCGGTTATACAGTTGGAGGTATAGCTGTCAGAACAATTGAAGATTACTACATTTCGGAAAGGTTGAAGATAATTTATCCCAATGGGAATGTTAGATATGTTGTTCCGCGTTTCGTAGGTGGGAAAGCAACAGTATTTATTGACGAACTTCCAGTTGCAGGAATATATGCCATAGTCTCAGATAATGATACTCTCGATCTATTCGCTGTTAATATTGACGCAACTGAGGGTAATCTAGATAAATTAAAAAAATCGGATCGAAAGAAATTTAACATAATATGGCTCGATGCTAATTCCGATATCGCAAAGCAGGTTTTGAAAACGCGGTTCGGTGAGGAGCTTGCGCGACCACTGTTAATTTTAGCTCTTATTATTCTTGCAATAGAAATGATCATTGAAACTCGCAGGAAGAAGAAATAGCGAAGCTCAACAATTGCATTTAGATTAGCGAGAACTTAATTGGAAAAACGTTAACGTAAAGAATAAACTATTTTTGCATGGAACTCATTAAAGCAACAAATTTGCAAAAGAAATTTGGGAACCTTGTTGCCATTGATGGAGTTGATATTTCTGTTTCTGAGGGTCAAATATTCGGATTCCTTGGTCCTAATGGTGCAGGTAAAACAACAACTATAAAAATACTTACAGGTGTTCTGTCACCCGATGCAGGCTCAATTGAAATTATTGGACTTAATTACAAAAGCAACGAAATTGAGATAAAGAAAAATATTGGCGTAGTGCCAGATGAACCTCCACTCTTTAAACATCTGAAAGGAAAGGAATTTCTGCAGTTTATTGCTTCGATTTATGGTTGCGTTACAGAAGCTTTTAATCGAATAGCTGAATTGGTGGAACTTTTCCAGATCAACTTCTTAGAGGATTACATTGAAAACTACTCTCACGGTATGCGTCAAAAACTTATGGTGCTTTCGGTATTAATGCGCAAACCAAAGGTACTTTTTCTCGATGAACCCACGACGGGACTTGATCCATACAGCGCTCGTGCTTTAAAATTAATTCTTCAGAGTTTTGCTCAGGAAGGTTCAGCCATTTTTTTCACAACTCACATTCTAGAAATAGCAGAAAAA
>CAZLTJ010000150.1:2644-4624 GCA_964562425.1 uncultured bacterium | reverse complement strand
TATATGACATCAAGAGAGAGAATTTTATCATGCTGGTCAGGTAAAAAACACGACCACATTCCACTTACAACACAGTGTTTTGGCTTTAAGCCAAAAGAAGAACTTATTTGGGAAAGGAACGGAAAACCTGTTAGATTCTGGTATACAAAAAGATTGGAACATATTCATAAGTTACCTGTGACTTGGGATGTTGAAGATGATTTTAAGCGTTTTTTTACCTGGCAGTCCTTTGGATTAGACGATATAATAGATGTATCTATTCCCTGGAGTATGGACCCGGAGGTTACATTGAAAGATAGTATAATACAAGAAGGTAAAGAAAGAGATAATCCTGTTATGGTAAGGGAATATTACACCCCATCAGGAAAACTTCGTCACGTTGTCGAAAAAACCAGAGAAGATATAGAAGAGGGATGGGTAATCCAGCCCGACTACGTCCCATTAATTGAGGATTATAATATTCCACGTGCTATTGAACATGCTGTCAGCAAACCTGAAGATATACCCATAATAAAGCATCTTTATTCTCCCCCCGATAAGAAAGCAGTAGAATGGTTTACCAAGCGTATGGAGAAAATTGAAGCATTCTCGAGAGAGCACGGCTCAGCAGTTCAGGCATGGACTTCTTTTGGTATGGATGCTATTGTTTGGATGTCTGGAGCAGAAGGAGCCATCCTTATGGCAATGGATAATCCGCAATCATTTGGCAAACTTGTCGATATTGTCGCAGAAACTGACTATGCAAGAGCAGAACTCGCCTGCGCAAGCCCCGCTGTTGATTTAATAATTCAGAGAGGATGGTATTCCGGAACTGATTTCTGGTCTCCGAAACTATTTGATGAATTCGTTTACCCGCATTTATCCAGTATTGTATCATTAGCCCATAAGCATAATAAAAAAGCCGGTTATGTCCTGACGACCGGTATTAAATTAATGGGAGAGAGTTTGCTTAAAGCAGGAATAGACGTACTTTTTTACATAGACCCTATTCAGGATTCCATAACTTTAGAAGAAGCACGGGATATGTTTTGTGCACAGACAACGATTGTAGGAGGGATTAATTCTATGACTCTTAACGATAAAGATCGATTAGAAATCGAGAATAAAGTAAAGCACGCTATAGATGTTTTTGGATCTACAAACCGTTTTATACTTCACCCGGTTAATTCATTGTATCCAGATACTCCCTGGGAGGGTGTGGAAATGCTCATAGAATCCTGGAACAAGTATAAAAAATAAATAATATTTTTATCGTATATGAAACACTTAATACATTGCAATTTTGATTACGTTTTCATTTTTGACATTATTATATTTTACTCTATAATTAGTGATACCCGCTAGAAAAATAAAAAAAAGGGGACACCGTACCTTTTCCAGTGTCTTAAAAATCAGGAAGAACATCCAAAAATCCTGAGAAAATAAGGTGTTTCTTTATGAAATACACTTAAAAAAAAGGGGAGGTCTTGTATGTACAACAAAGAAAGTAAAAAACAAAAAGGGATTACAAGACGGGAATTCATTAGCAGTACGGGATTAGGCAGTTTGCTTATTGGCAATGCTCTTAACTCTGAAATGGGATTAGCTGCTTCTGTTAAGAAACCCGATTCGGACCGATATCAGTCCTTTAAGCTCAATACCCACGAGTGGTTTGGAGACATCGAAGAACGGTTAGACGTGCCAAAAGACTGGAATGTAAACATTCATCATATGGCAGGTTACAAAAGTCCCGTTCTATCCAGAGAAGAAATACGCAACCGCATAAATAACCCGATTAATTCAAAACAACTAAGTGAAATTGTTTCAGGGAAAAAAACTGCAGTAATACTTTTTGATGATGTTACAAGGGCAACTCCCGCCGGCGAGATTGTGCCGGTTGTAATTGAAGAATTAAAAAAAGGGGGCATTAAAGATGAGAATATTCTTTTCGTCTGCATGATTGCCTCGCATCGTGCTGCAACACAGCAAGAAATCCGAGCC
>CAZLTJ010000150.1:377-2634 GCA_964562425.1 uncultured bacterium | reverse complement strand
CAAAATTAGGGGATACAGTTGTTGATAAATATACCTGGATTAATCATAATTGTTTTGAAAATTGTAAAGACCTTGGGAAAACAAGCCGCGGTAATCGTCTCAAAGTGAATCATTATGTGATGCAAGCGGATGTTAAGGTATCTATCAGCGGTCTTAAAAAACATCCCGAAGGCGGTTACAGCGGTGGAGCAAAAGCTATCCTACCGGGTGTTTCCTCTTTAGATGCAATTATGTATATGCACACTTATATTGCAGGAATGACAGGACCCGTATGGAAACAAGGCACTAATCCCAATGTCGGATTTGGGAAAATATATCATAATGACTGCCGATCGGATATGGAAGAAGCCGCCCGGATAGCAGGTTTGGATTTTTCAATTCAACTTATCATCAACGGGAAAAGACAAGTAATTGGTGTTTATGCGGGCGATGTGGTTGACGCTTTTCGTTCGGCTTCTCATGAGGCAAATAAATTATATAGAACTGAACTTGCACAAAACGCCGACATTGTAATTTCAAACTGCTATCCCAGAAATATGCAAGAAGAGGGATTCGAATGGTGTGATTGGTCATTACGTTCAGGTGGAACAGCGATTGTTGTAAGTCAAATACCCCTCGGTAAATATACAATTCATTATGGCGTTGACAGGCTTGGATATACGGGAAAATCTTTCTGGAATAATCAATATCCTGCTGATCCAGTAGAAAAAGCCGGGCAGTTAATTATCTTATCAAAGTATCTTCAGCATCGGGATTTGTTAAACTATCCTAAAGGAAGAGTCCACATTGCAAGAAAATGGGAAGACGTTATGGCACTTCTGCAAAAAACACATGGGTCCAGCACAAGCGTTGCTGTATACCCATATATCGGATTACAGCATGAACCTTTAACCATGGATGGACCATAAAAACGAGGTGTTACAATTAGATAATAATTTGATAAATAAAAATATTTCGATCTCAAAAATATATAGAAAGAATGAAAACACATAGAGTGTAAGCCTATAATTTTTTCATAAAAAAGTTTATATGCCTGAAATGAAAATACAAGCGGAAAAATAGTTAGATTTCATTTTAAACATAACCGAAACTCATATTAAAATCAAATATGATTTTAATATGAGGAATATCATATAAAATCAGGAATTAATAAAATATAGGTAGGTTAGTACGAAAGTCTTAAGGTATAAATTTTTATTTTTTATTTTAAATTTCAGTTTGAATTTTTATGCTAATCCCATTTTTTGCGGTGATAATTTAGATTCTCAAAATAAGCATCAAATATTAGTTAATGTAGATGTAACAAAGGTTATAGGTCCGATAGAACATATATGGAATGGAATGGGTGGAAGTTTAGGTCTCTCATTGACACCGCAGGGAGAGCAATTACTTCAACGGATAGTTGAAGTATCACCATTTCCATTTCATAGACTCTGCTATGCCATTACAAATAGTGGTACAGGTATTGATGATTATGGAGCAACGAATGTATATTACGAAGATAACAATGGTCGTCCGTTTTATGATTTCACGTTGTTTGACCAGAATTTTGATGTTATAATATCAAAGAGATTTATACCTATTGTTTGGTTTGGATTTATGCCGGATTCTCTAAGTTCAGCGCCTGCCACAGTGCTTAAACAAAAAGATAATATAGAGAAAAGCAAATACCCACCTAAGGATTATGATAAATGGTATGACTTGGTATATAATATAGTGAAACATTGTGTTGAAAGATACGGGAAAGATGAGGTTGCTAAATGGAAATGTGAAGTGTGGAGTGAACCAGATATACACTGGCGTGGAACAGAAGAAGAATATTTTAAGTTTTATGATTATACTGCATCCGCAATTAAATCTGCACTTCCAGAAGCACAAATTGGTGGCAATGCCGTAACAAATAATAAATCAAGAGGAACTCCATTTTTAATGAGATTTATCGAGCATTGTTTGAGAGGAACTAATTTCAAGGATTCCTCTATAGGTACACCACTTGATTTTATTTCTTTTCATCTAAAAGCTACTAGTTTTGATATAAAAAAGATTGGTAATTTCACTTCCGGAAAGCTACCTCCTAATATTCCTAAGTTTTCACCCAATCTTCAATATTTATTAAGATGTGCAAGGTATAATATAGAGAAGATTGCTTCAATTCCTGGTACAGCAGGTATTCCAGTTTATATTACTGAATGTGATATAGATATAGGATTAACCATCTCTGTTTATGACAATCCAAATGTGGAATATAGAAATACTG
>CAZLTJ010000150.1:0-367 GCA_964562425.1 uncultured bacterium | reverse complement strand
AAAAGAAATTTTGGATATTTTCAGAGAACTTAGTTCAAATTCAATTAAATGTATTTTCTTTGATGGGCTTTTTTATCCGGGTTATAGAATTTTTGAAGGACAACGTGCACTTTTTACCGCTGAAGGAATTGAGAAGCCGGTATTCAATGCTTTTAGATTATTAGCGAAAATGGGAGTTGAAAGATTACATTTCAGTTGTTCTGAAAAAGATTACATTGGAGGGTTAGCAACTCTTTCCAAAGATAATAATATTCAAGTTATGATTTACAATTACAATCAAGATTTTAATGACAGAGAATTGAAAAATGTGGAACTATCGATAATCACACCTTCTTCAAAATCCTATCGACTTATACATTACAGAATC
>CAZLTJ010000149.1:0-4660 GCA_964562425.1 uncultured bacterium | reverse complement strand
TGCCACCTACCGCACGGCTCGGACGCTGGTTGGACCGAAGATGCCTGCGCGCGCGTAATTGTGTGTGGGTGTATAAGGAGAGAGTGTAGATAGAAAAGAAAATTGAATAAGCGGAACGTTCTACACGAGTTCTACCATCATCTAGCCTTTGTTTACGAATTAGATTTATCGGATAGCATAGAAGAGAGAGAAGCTAATCGATATGTTCGGATGATACTGTGATAATTTTTAACCTGTTAAAGCTTCAAAGAGGGTAATTCTTTTTTCAACATCTCTATATTTGGTCACAGTTCGAGTTTTTTCAACAGTTCGATATTTTGTTTCTGTCCTGTATCGGGTTTCTGTCTCTGTTGTCTCATAGTCATAAGATACTTGTGCATTAAATATTACAGGAGCATTCACTATTAGAATAGTAATGGCATATTCTCCCTCTTCTAATTGTATATTTTTTTGTTTCACCATTATTTTGGAGTGAATAATAATTATAGTTATCCATCAAACCATATACAGCTCCTACAATTGCCCCAATGATAGCGCCTGAAGCACTTCCAATAGGACCGACTGCAGTTCCTACTTGACCACCTAATTCAAAACCTATCCCTGCAAGAGTCAATATAGAATTCAAATCTTCCAATAAATTACTTTTCATAATTATGAATAAGAGTACATTTTTATCACATGACCATTCTATTTCCAGTTCTCTTGTAGAATCTATGTCAAAAAGTATACCATACTTCCAATTTGATGCGTATTTCAACGTTTTTTAGATTAACGAGGTACTCTGTTTTGATGACTTCAACTTCAACGGTATAGGGTACTTCAACTGTGTATGGTTCTTGTTCTTCATATGTCTCTGTAGTTTGATAAGGTTCCTGTACTGTTATGGGCACAACTGGAACAGCATAGGCAACTCCTCCAATCACTACCAGTATTACTATGATGCCCAAAACTGTACTTGAACTCACATTGAATCAGTTAAGATATTTTAAAGGTAAATATATTTTATAGTCTTCGTGTCCGTATAGGTATAGAATTTTTAGGTATTTACCCTCAGTGCATGCGCGCAAGCTGGGTCCCTGGAATGCCTTTACTGTGATTAGATTGCGCGCGCATACCAGAATGAGTTTTAACTCAAAAAACTCTCGGGATTCTTGACAAAACCAATTAGAGCTGCATTCACTATTATCTCAAGGCTCCAAAGGTCAGTTCCAGATACTGTTTGGAATGAGGCGATTCCATTTGTAGGCATAAAACCAATACCGACACCTTCATTATGTAAAACATCTGATCTCTTAGAGTAAAAACGCCCTATTTGAGCCCTAAATTCTTCATCTGAACGCCCTAAGCTTTGACAAATGAATTCTTTGAAACGGGTCCCTGCTGTTGCTCTTTCAATTACTTTATTAGAAATAACTTCAATTGCAGTGACAAATAATAAATAAGCTATTCCCATTTTCGTCATATCGATTTCTTTTGCGACTTGGAAACAGATACAGCCTGATAGAAATGCATTCCCAATATCTTGGGGTAAAGATTGGAAATGGTTCCATAAATCCGAAAAATCACTTGGAATTTTTAGCTCCCCTGCAAAGAGGTGTTTAACTGGTCTTAGGTCTGGCCTTTCAATATCTTCGACGTTAATCTTTGGCGCTATGTCTTCTGTGATTTCGGAGAATCTTCGAAAACGAATGAGTACACCAAAGATAAGAGATAGAAATGCGGCTACTTGTTTAGCCTCAACTGTCGCCCAAGTTATAGAATTGTTTTTATTAATTGCTTCTACTGGAAATCTGAGTTTGCACAGCCAACCCCATTCACTTCGCTCTTCAAGAGGACTTAATCTGTACTTACCAAACTCGATTGTGCTTTTAATCGGATAGTCTCCAGTCGAGATATGCGCTTCAACTTCAAATGTATTCATCAGTTTTTCTATTGTTTTTCTCTCAGCTTCTCTTGTTCTAGTAATAAGCATATCCCTATGAGCGCCTTCCTTTATCGGGGAATCGATCTTTATTGAACGAATTTCAATGGGCATTATCTTGTGTTGAGTGGTGATTATTTTTATTTCAAAGAGATTTTGTTTTCCATTTTCATTGAGGGATATTTCATAATTTAGCTGATAACCATCTGGCTTTTCGGTTCGTGACCCATTGCGTCGCAAAGAGTTGGCAGGTTTTTCTATCAATAATTCACGTAGATAGATGTCAAAAAAGTACAGATCATGAGGTTTTATATTCAATTGCATGATCCTATCGACGTTAAGAAATATAATCTGTAGCTCATAAAAGATTCCGCGTACTCGTTGCGCGCGCGTGTGGTTATGATATGAACAAAACGATGATTTTATCCTCATCATCTGTGACGGACACACCCTAGCCACCTTATCATCAATTTCTGTGACCGCAGTAAGGGAATCAGCTCACAAAGAATAGAGCAGAAATATCAGCCGTCATTTTTTTTGGGTTAAATTTTATCTTTTTTTTTACATATTTCCCCGCTCGCGCGGATGAATTCCGGAGATTTCCGGCTCTTTCACAATTCTGGTGGTGTTTCCGAGGTTCTTCTAGCCTCTGGCGGTTGGGTTTCGCCTGTTTTGTTTCTGGATGGTGTTCTGGTGAGTTTCTCGTGTTTCGTGGGCTTGATAGTAGTTTTGTGGCTCTTTTTGCCTCTAGCGGTACGGAATCGGTCATTTTCCTGAGTTATGTGATTGTGCGCGCAAAATTGATTCACTCGCTTCTTGGTTGCTTCTGCTAGCTCCCTTTTCTCTCGAAACACATCAAGAAAATTGGAGGATGACAAGAGAGTGTCAAGACATTAATCACAATCATGGGTTTAATGCATCTTTGTTTTAAGAAAATACTCCAATGAAAAGGCTACCAAGTTTGAAAGATAATCGATAAATTCGTCAGACGTATCAAATAATTCCATTACTGACAAATGATGATATATAATCGCATTGACAAGATTATACATGAAGACAAATACATCAACCAATCTTTCCTCGGACACTTGTTTGAAAGTTTCATTTATCTTCCTTAATTTCTGCACTTCATCCCTAAAAAAAATGAAAATCTTCTCTTTGTGTGTATCATACAATACTCTATCTGATTGTATGGAAGATCTAAACGCTAGATTATATCCCTTATTTTTCTCATGATTTTCAAATAGATCTCGAACAAAATGATTGAGAAACTCTCTTACATTTTCATTATTCATATTACTTAAATCCTGGCCATCAAAAAAAGTTCCCATCGATTCTTCAAAGTACTTCCTTATGATATCTTCTTTCCCTTTCGGAAAATATTTGTAAATCGTACCAATACTAATCCCAGCTGATTCTGCAACATGATTTGTGCTTGTTTTGTGATATCCCTGCTTCAAAACTAATTTGAAAAATGTGTCATAAATCAGGTTAATTTTTTCTTGTTTATTTCGTGATTTTTTGGGACTTGATCTCATAATGATACTGAATGAGCAATTACTCATAAAAACTTATAAGTGAGCAATTACTCACTTATCCAAATCGAAAAGCTGCGTCAAATACATGATTCAAGAAGAAACGATAAAATTCCACAATCCTACTAATCAAAATGATATTGATGTTGTGGAAAGGCTCATCTATCCAATATTTTCTAAGAAAACTAATAAAGACAAACACTATTGGAATGAAATCCGGTTATTATTTTTATCTGCTATGAAGAATGCTAACTTAGGCTATTTTAAACGACACATTTTTTGGATCTATGTAAATAGAATCATAACTAAAGGCATGAAAAAAGGAATACCTCTCATTGAAGTTGAAGAAGCACTTCGAAATTTTGTCAGAAATCGTGATGATGAAATAGATCGAAAGGCTATTGCATTCAAACGTGCTAAGAGGAGTTTTGAACTAGTAGAAAAATATATTGTAGGAGAGAAAATACTCGATCTTGGTGCAGGAGATGGGATGTTAGCACTGGAGATTAAAAAACAACTTGATAAAGAGGTTGTACTGGTTGACATTGTAGACTATAACTATACAGACCTACCACTGATCTTATACAAACCAGAGGAAAAGATTCCACTGGCGGATGAGGAAGTAGATACTACTATTTTATATACTGTGTTGCATCATGCAAGTGACCCTCAACATCTTTTGAATGAAGCAACAAGAATAACCAGAAAACGCTTGATAATTATTGAAGGTTATATTGAGGAAGAGGATATACGGATAACTAATTGCTTTTTTGACTGGTTTTACAACAGAGTAGTCGGAGATGAAGATATCAATGTACCTCTTAATTTTCTCAGGGTGCAAGGGTGGGGAAAAATTCTGAATTCACATGGATTCGACTTGATTGAAACAGTCTATCTTGGGATTAATGAACCTCTTGTACCAGAACATCAAATACTGATTATCGCTGACTATATTGGTAGCGCGCGCACGGCTAACTCTTGATACCCTGATTTAGGAAAAAGGGTGGTTGAGGGCTCACTCGTATTTTCCGCTTAGGCTGATAGCAACTAGTATGAACGGTCTATCAACACGCAGAAACTTAAGATTATGATTGAACCCCTTTGGTAACCAAACTGCATTGGTCTTATCTGTTCTATGTGGTTCCCTCTCATCGCCAAGATAATACTCAATCTCTCCTCCAAGGTCTTCAGGGTCATTCATATC
>CAZLTJ010000148.1:0-4666 GCA_964562425.1 uncultured bacterium | reverse complement strand
TCATACAACAGGGAAACACACTGGAAATTGATTATAAATCTGGTATCATAAGGTCCAAAGGAAATGAATTTAGTTTCTCGCCATATCCTGAACTTGTGCAAGGAATTTTAGAAGCAGGAGGATTAATTCCTTATCTTAATAACAAGTTAACTAAATGAAAATTTAATTTTACATATTCATTTAATATTATGAAGTGTCTCAACTATACATCAACATTCGCATCAATAATTATTATATCATATCTAATGTTTATTAATTCCGCAATTGCGCAACCAATAATAAAGTCAATGCACGAACAGGACTTTGAGCAGAATACTGAAGTAGAAGAAAAGAAAGATCCAAGGATTATATTTGAAGAGAAAATGAAAAATTTTCTGCATAAAGCTGATATAGATTTTGAAAATAAGAATTACCTCCGAGCGTATAAAAATTACATTTTCTGCTTTGAATTCAGTAGAGGAAGCAACAAAGAATATATACTTATGAAAGCTTATCTCTCTATAGAAAACAACCTTATAGAAGAGGTGATACCCTCCCCAAACTACTATTCGAGTCGATTTAAAGGTATAATTAAAAAAGCCAATTCCATCTGCTCTCAGAATGAGAAAGCGGGATTAAAAATTAAGAAAACTGACTGGTATGGAAGAACTGTTGAAAATTATATATTTTTCAGAGAAAAAGTGATATCCGATATCACGGACATTGAGAAAAAGACCGCTTTCGAGAAGGAATTCCCAAAAATCGGAATTTTGGACAGAGAATATATCGAAAAGATCAAGCCAAAAGATGAATAGAATTGCATTTGTATTATCCCTCTATATTTAAAATTTTAAAAAGAGAAAAGTAGTTTAAAGAGATTTCCTCGTCATTTTCTGCATTTAATTCAAAATTCTTAATTTTTATGTTGACATAATTGCAAAATTCTTTTTAATAGAAGTTCTTGATGCTTGAGCCAAAGCTCATTACAAGCGACGGGGGATAGTACTCCATCCCTACGGCTTTTGTGGATAAGGCTCTTAGAATCTAATTGATGGAGTATTTTTATATTTGAATAATGAAAGAGGTATGATATGTCGCAAAGAATTCGAATTAAGCTGAAGTCCTATGATACTGTCATTTTGGATCGTTCCACTAAGGAAATTGTTGAAATTGCCAAGAGAACCGGAGCTATTGTCGCAGGTCCTATTCCATTGCCTACAAGAAGGAGGATTTACACAGTTTTGCGATCGACTTTTATTGATAAAAAAAGTCGTGAACAGTTTGAAATGAGAATTCACAAAAGACTTGTCGATATATACGGTGCAGATGATAAAACTATTGAGGAAATGATGAAAGTCGAACTACCAGCAGGTGTTGATATAGAAATTTCTCTGTAATTTTCGCTTATTATAAAAATAAATTTGGAGGCTTTAAATATGCTCGGATTATTGGGCAAAAAAATAGGGATGACAACAATTTTCACCGAGGAAGGCACAGAACAACCTGTTACGGTGATACAAGCAGGTCCATGTACTGTCATTCAAGTGAAAACAAACGAACGTGATGGATACTCATCTATACAACTTGGATATGATTCAATTTCTCCTAAACTTGTTAACAAGCCAATGATGGGACATTTTAAAAATGCTGGTGTTAAGCCATTTAGAAGGCTTAGAGAATTTAGACTCGAGGAATTATCCAAGGATTTAACTCCCGGAAAGATTCTTAAAGTTGAAGATGTTTTTTCCGAAGGTGATAAAATTGATCTAACAGGTACATCTAAGGGTAAAGGCTTTAGCGGAGTTGTAAAACGCTTCAGCTTTAAAGGTGGACCTAAATCCCATGGTCAAAAGGACAAGCATAGGAGTGCTGGGTCTATTGGTGCATCTAGTGATCCGTCTCGCGTTTTCAGAGGATTAAAAATGCCGGGGCATCAGGGTAATAAAGCTATTACAATTAAAGGTCTGCGTATTGTGAAAATTATTCCTGAAGATAATCTAATTCTTGTGAAAGGTTCTATTGCTGGACCCAGAGGCAGTTATCTAATTATTAAGAAACAATTCAGTTAACAATTCTATTTTTTCTTAAATTCGAGATATAAAAGACAAAGAGGATTTAAATGAGCAAGGCTAAATTATACGATAAACAAGGTAATAGTAAGGGTAATGTTGAACTTCCTGAAATAGCCTTCGACTGTAAGCCCAATAAAGATATTCTTTGGCAATATGTTAAAATGTATAATGCCAATCAGCGATTAGGCACTCATTCGGCGAAGACACGGTCTGAAATTAGAGGTGGTGGCAGAAAACCATGGCGTCAAAAAGGAACTGGAAGAGCAAGGGCTGGAACTACCAGTTCCGGTTTATGGCGTTCTGGAGGAGTGATTTTCCCACCCAAACCCAGAGATTATAGGCAATTTATGCCCAAAAAGATGAAGAAGATTGCCTTATCATCCGCTCTTAGCGATAGAGCTAAGGAGAACTTGGTTCACGTCTTCGAGGGCTTTGATATTGAATCTCCAAAAACAAGTGTCCTTATTAAGATTTTCGATACAGCAGAGTTAAACATAAATAAACATATTCTTATAATTACTAATTCCATCAAAAATGAACTTCTATTAAGTGCAAGAAATATTCAAAATATATGTGTGAAATTTACTGGAGAAATTAATGCATATGAAGTACTCAAAGCTGAGAGCATAATAATCGAGCAAAATGCACTTGAAAAAATTGAGGAGCTTTGCAAAATATGAAACTAAAGGATCCACATAAAATTATTGTTAAACCCATAATTACAGAGAAATCAACTTTACTACGGACAGAGAGTAACATATTTCAGTTTTACATTAGACCAGATGCTACGAAAAAACTGGTCAAACAGAGTGTAGAGGAACTATTCAAGGTGGATGTGCTAAATGTTAGAATTATTAACCTTCCGGGTAAACCTCGAAGGCGTGGTCTTTACACTGGAAAAACGAAATCCAGAAAAAAGGCGTTGGTAAAAGTAAAGGACGGACAAAATATTCCAATTTTTGAAGGGCTTGTATAATTATAAAATGGAAAGAAACACAAACTAAAATGGTTCTGAATTTCGGGAAAATTCATCCCGAAAGGAGTTGAAATGGCAATTAAAAAATTTAACCCTACTTCGCCCGGTTTAAGACAAAAAATTGCTCTGAGATATACTGAAATTACAAAGCAAAAACCAGAAAAGAAACTTCTCAAGAAGAAGTCTAATACTGGTGGCAGAAATCATCACGGTCGAATTACAGTTAGACATCGCGGTGGAGGAAATAAAAAGCGTTTTCGAGTTATCGATTTAAAGCGTGATAAAAAAGACATCGAAGCTAAGGTTGCCGCTATTGAATATGATCCTAATCGCACTGCCTTCATTGCTCTACTTCATTATACTGACGGCGAAAAAAGATATATTTTAGCTCCAAATGGCATTAAAATAGGCGAACACATCATTTCATACAGCACTAGAGCTTTAGAAATAAATAATGTAATCCCAGATATAAAAGCAGGTAACGCATTACCGCTTTATAGAATACCTGTCGGAGCCAGAGTTCACAATCTAGAATTAAAACCAGGTAAGGGTGCTCAGGTTGTCCGCTCGGCGGGTGTTGAGGCTCAAATTGTTGGTCGCGAAGAAAAGACTTCAAGACATACAGTATTCAATAATGAAGATAAAATTATCAAGCAAATTTATGTTCCCTATGTGCTTATTAGACTTCCTTCAAGTGAAATAAGGCGTTTCCAAGGTGATTGTATGGCTGTTATTGGACAGGTTAGCAATATAGATCAATCTAATATTGTCTATGGTAAAGCCGGTGCCCGAAGATGGCGAGATCGAAGACCCAAAGTCAGAGGTGTAGTTATGAATCCAGTTGATCATCCGCATGGAGGAGGCGAAGGAGGTAAACAGAAAGGCTATAAAACACCTATGACTCCGTGGGGACAGCCTTGCAAAGGATACAAGACACGAAAGAAAAATAAACCCTCGAATATTTTCATTGTAAAACGTCGAACAAAATAAGCACTATTTTTATAAAAGGAGATTTATGCCTCGTTCGCTAAAAAAAGGACCATATGTTGATACAAAACTACTAAAAAAAATTGAGGAATTAACTAAATCCGGTAAACATAAAGTTTTAAAAACCTGGTCTCGTCGCACTACAATAATACCTGAATTTATTGGTCATACAATCGCAGTGCACAATGGCCATAAGTTTGTTCCGGTTTACATTTCTGAGAATATGGTTGGACACAAATTAGGTGAATTCGCTTCATCAACAATATTCAAAGGACATGGTGGTAAAAAGGCTAAGCAGGTTATTAGAAAGAAATAATCATTAATTATAAGCATTAGAATTATCAGATCGAAATTGTCGGTCTTATATGGATTATGGAGGATATAGTAATGGTTTCAAGAGCTATATTGAAATATGTAAGAATCTCTCCAAGAAAACTTAGATTAGTAGCAGATATTATAAGAGGAAAACCTGTTACTGAAGTCATGGCAATGCTTCCCCTTCTGAACAAGCGAGGAGCACCTATTCTTCTCAAAACGCTTAAATCTGCAGTTTCAAATGCTATTAATAATGAAGACCTAAATGTTAAAGCGGAAGCTTTATTCGTTTCCAGACTGTTGATTCATGAATCCTTCAGTATTAAGAGATGGCGAC
>CAZLTJ010000147.1:0-4694 GCA_964562425.1 uncultured bacterium | reverse complement strand
TTTTGGTTGCGGAGTTGGGGGGAACGTCTTTACTTATATAATGCGAATCGAGGAAATGGGAGATTGGACCGATTCTATCGACAATGTGAAACTTGTTGCGATCGACCACAGTATCGATTCATTTACAGCAGTAGACTATTATGGTAATTTTTACGTATTCGACCCACTTACATCGATAGCTCCTGTTCGTGCATATGCGTATAACTGTGGGGATATAGAGTCTTTAGTCTGTACCGACAATGCAGTATATTACGAGTCAGAGGAACCTGGGTGGTTGGTACTCGTTTTCCCACCGTATGATACAATAATTGATGGAGAAGGTTTATTAGCAGGTGATGCTATTATGAAAGCCAGTGTGCCAGAACTTAAAGTTGAGGTTTTTTATGATGATCAATGGACAGAAGTTGGTTATTTCCCTGCTCGTGGTTATATGATCAAGGAATGTGTTTCATTCCCTGCAGATTCTGGGGACTCGATATTTATAAAGTTAAGTTGGGATGAGCATTATAAACTTGATTGTGCGTGGATAAATATCAATCCGACACCGGTATATATTCCAATTAATTTTCCTCTTACTAATGCAATGCATTCAATATCTGGAGATGTTAGAGGTTTATTGCAAGCTGTCGATTCGATCTATGCAACAATGCAACCAGACGAATTCATTGATCTAAGGTTTGATACACTTACCGCACCAGAACCAGGTATGATCCGTGACTATTATTTTGTTATATATGGACACTGGGTAGAAGGTGGTCGTGGAGGAGGCTCAGGCGGTACCGGCACAATAATTCCAGTTCCAGATCCAGACACACTTGAAGAAGACCAAGAAGAACCTGAACCACCAGAAGAGGAACACGATTATGGCAAACGAACTGCTGAGATAGACATGATTCCAAAGGTTACGTCGCTTGGCGAACCGAAGCCGAATCCATTCAATGCCACGATAGATATACCTTTCGATGTCTCCGAGGAGCAGATAGTGCACATTGCGATTTACGATATTTCTGGAAAGCTGATCGATGTCCTTGCGGACAAAGAGTATGAAGTAGGACGACATCATCTTGTCTGGGACGGCTCGAGCATGAATTCCGGCACATATTTTGTCAAAATGACCGCTGGCGATTATACAAATACGAAGCAGATTGTATTGATAAAGTAGTAGAAACGTGAAATATAATTCCAGAAAAAATAGTAAAAATAAAGATGAGATTGGAAATTCTATTGGATTTATGAAGCAGGGAATTAATATCACTCCAGATAAACAAATGAGTGTGAGATTAACTTTAGCAGAATATAATTTCTAAAAGGAACATGAAAAAAAAGGCGACTCAAAGGTCGCCTTTAATTCTATCAGCAATTATTTCCAGAATCAGTCTAATTTGATCGTTGTTTGCTTCAGTGTGCTGCTGAGGATCTCATATTGAGGCTTTGGATTAGGCTTTGCAAGAAGATCCCAGCGATTACGATAGATTGCATATTTACTCGATGTGTTTCCTCGACGTCCTTTTTCTCTTTCATAGCTTGTTTTAAGAGTTATGAGAGAAAGGTGATGAATTCTGTCGTGGGGTATCAAATAGAACGTCTGATTATTTTCTACATCGAGAATGAATACGCAGTAATCAACTGATTTTGATGGTACGGCAAATCTATAATAAACGCTCGGTGGATGATTTTTTGGGATGTGATATATCGTTTGAGTATCTGTACCTGAAATAGCACAGAAATGACCATTAATAAAAACATCCAATGCACCGCTGCGTTTACGTCTGATTCTTACATCATAACCCATCTTTTCCGACAAGTCTTTGATTTGCCTAATGTATGCAACCTTCTTGGAGCTTCGGATTTTACCCTTATTGTAAAGTTTCTGCTCTAATTCAACAAGATCGCAGCAATTCTTTAGTTGTTCAATTTTTCTTCTTAGCTGACGTTTTTGCTGAAGTATATTGTATCCCTTGCTGAAAAAAGAACGGAATAAACCTGCAGTATTCTGGCGGGAGAAACCGAAATACTGACCAATTTCCTCAAGGGTGCTAAGATTCTCAACCATACTTTTGAACTTTTCAAAACCACCCTTCCCCCTATATTTCTGCTCAAATCTTTCGATTTTACGATCTCTACTCATTTTCATGACAACCTCCTCTCTTTTTCAAAATTTACATTTCCTTTACAAAATATTTTTTTTACCAATATTACGCAATATTTTTTTTTAATTGCAAAGAAATATTTCGTAAAATATATGCCGTAGTCACGGAACCGACTCCTCCCGGTACCGGTGTTATAGAATTAACTTTCTGATTAACAGAATCCCAATCTACGTCACCAACATATTTTCCGTTAACATAATTTATACCTACATCGATAACAACTGCATCCTTAGAGACCATATCACTCTTAATCAATCCCGCTATTCCCGCTGCAACAATAAGAATTTCAGCTTTCAAGGTTTCCTTGGAAAGATCCTGTGTTTTGCTATGGCAGATTGATAATGTTGCATCACCGTAAGGTCCTTTTAATAAAAGAAGTCTTGCAAGCGGTAAACCGACTGTTAAACTTCTGCCAATCAATACAACTTTTTTCCCAGAAGTTTTTATGTCGTAGAATTTTAGCATTTCAATAACTGCACCCGCTGTTGCTGGAATGAATTCTGGCTCACCGGCAAATAATTTTCCTAAGGTTGTAAATTTTTGACAATCAATATCTGCATAATCTGGTATTAAATGTGTAAATCTTTCAAAATTTAAATTTTTTGGAATCGGTTTCTCAATAATTACACCGTCAGGTTTAAGAGAATCTAACGATTTTGTTATTTCCTGTTCAATTTTTGACTGTTCTATTTCCGCAGGATATTGAAGTAAATGAAAAGATATTCCCAACTTCTCAGCTTTCTTGCCTTTAGAACGAGCATATTGAGTTGCTGACGGATCGTCTCCAATTAATATAGAGACAAATCGGACTGATTCTTTGTATTGGCTGAGCTTTTCTTTCAGTTCGGTATAAATAAGCTCGGCTACTGGTTTTCCTAAAAGTAACTTGGACATGATATAATTAAGATGCTAAAATTAAGTTTTACTATTGCTTTGTCAAGCAAAATTCTTCATTTATTTTTTTAAAAACTTTTTCTAATAAATTTTCATTTAATATCCCTTAAGTAAATTAATGTTATTCTAAATATTTCTTCATTGGAAGTAAATGATAATAGAAGTTTATTAACAATGAATCGAATGTAATAATAATTGACTGAAATTAGAAGATTTCTAAAAATTTACAAATGCATCATTACTAGTGAATATCAGGAATTTTTTGCTACATCAAATTCTAAAAAAAAATGATTTCAATAGATTAAGGTCACTTATATATTTAAGGAATTTACAGGAGATAAATATGGACCTTATATGGGCACCATGGCGAATTTGGTATATTCAAAAAGCCACAACGCAAAATGGAGTTTGTTTTTTATGTAGCGAAAGCAAAACTATTGAGTTGGATGAAGATAATTTTGTGCTTTATAGAGGGAAAAATTGTTTTGCACTCTTGAATACTTACCCATATAATAACGGTCATATTTTAATCGCTCCATACAGACATGTTAGGGATTTGAAAGATTTAACAGATGATGAAATTATCGAGGTATTTAGGATTTCTAAAATAGCTGTCAATGCTTTAGAGAAGTCTATGGGTGCTCAGGGTTATAACATAGGATTCAATGTGGGAGAGGTAGCTGGAGCAGGATGTGCAGACCACATACACCTTCATATTGTTCCTCGATGGTCGGGTGACACAAATTTCATGCCGATATTAGGAAATGTGAAGATAATTTCCGAGGCCCTTAAGAATTCATATGAGAGACTTCTTCCATATTTTCGAGGAGTATTAAAGTGAAATTTAGATATTCGGGAATTATGCTTTTATTGCTTATCTCAATCTCTTGTCTTGGAGAGTTTTTGTCCTACAATGAAAACGGTGATGTTGTTGTTACAGTTGTTGCCGTTGTTGGAAATGAGCCAATTTTGTCCCTTGAATTAGATGAGATAGTTAGGACCAGCGGAATGGAAATTCCTAAAGATTCTCTAGAAATGTTGAAAGTATACGGTTCTTTACTCTCTGAAATGATAAAAGAAAAAATTGTCTTGCAAGCTGCGCAAACAGAGAGTTTGGATTTGGATATAGAGATTATAGAGAAAGAATTCACAGCGAGATGGGATTCTTTTTTGATTAGGTTTGGTGGTGTTGAAGCACTTGCAGAAACTCTCGCAAATGAAGGTTTAACTATTACTGAATTTAAAAGGCAGTTCAAAGAGCAAATTTCTAATGGCATTATTAAACAAACATATATCCAGAAAAAATTAGGTTTTATCGAGGTTTCAGACAAAGATGTAAAAGAATTTTTTAACGACTATCAAGATAGCTTACCCCAAATGCCTGGACAATTTTTACTCGGTGTCATTTTAATTTCATCAATGTCAGATTCAACTCGATGGGAAATTGCATTAAAAAAAACATTGGAACCTATGCGACAAATAAAGGCGGGAGTAAATTTCTCTGAAGTGGCTGCAGAATATTCCGAGGATGATGTCAGCGGGACAAGTGGTGGGAATATTGGTTCTTTTAACTTGCAGGACCTTCCAGAGTCATTCAAAGAAACTGTAAAAAAAATGAAGGTTGGACAATTCAGTGATGCTGTCATAGGG
>CAZLTJ010000146.1:0-4837 GCA_964562425.1 uncultured bacterium | reverse complement strand
ATTTAGAAAAGAGCAAGGAATCGATCTTTCGAAAGACCCTATGGCAAAACAAAGACTTAAAGAAGCTGCAGAACGAGCTAAGATCGAGCTTTCATCGGTTATGGAAACCCAAATTAACCTCCCATTTGTGACGGCTGATGCCTCAGGCCCCAAGCATCTCTCAATGACATTAACCAGATCGAAAATGGAGCAGATGACGACAGATCTCCTCGAGAGAGCAATTAATCCTTGCCATAAGGCTATGGAGGATGCGAAAGTTACTGCATCCGATATAAATGAAGTTATTCTTGTTGGAGGTATGACGAGAATGCCAGCAGTTCAGGAGCAATCTAAGAAGATTTTCGGTAGGGAACCGCATAAAGGCATAAATCCAGATGAGGTTGTAGCTATCGGTGCTGCCATTCAAGCTGGTGTTCTATCCGGAACTGTAACAGATGTTCTACTTTTAGATGTTACTCCACTGTCTCTTGGCGTTGAGACATTAGGGGGTGTAATGACAACTCTTATTCCCAGAAATACAACAATTCCAACTCGTCGAAATGAAATATTCACCACTGCTGAAGATAACCAGACAAGCGTTGAAATTCATGTGCTCCAGGGAGAACGCTCGATGGCTCGAGACAATAAAGCTCTTGGAAAGTTCTTTCTCGAGGGAATTCCATCTGCACCAAGAGGAATTCCTCAGATTGAGGTTACTTTCGATATCGATGCAAATGGTATTCTAAATGTTACTGCAAAGGACAAAGCAACATCCAAAGAACAGAGCATAAGAATCGAGCCTTCATCGGGACTTGTAGAAAGCGAGATTCAAAAAATGATCGACGAATCCTCAAAAAATGCTGAGGAAGACGCTAAACGCAAAGAGGAAATTGAGCTGAAGAACAGAGCGGATCAATTCGCCTACACAACTGAAAAGGAACTGAAAGAACTGGGAGATAAAATTGACCCAGCTGATAGAGCAGCATTGGAGAATGGAATTTCCGATCTCAGAGATGCTATATCGAAAAACGATACAAACGCAATAAATATAAAGTTCAATGATTTGCAAAGCAAATGGCACGAAATAACCGCAAAGCTATATCAGACCACCGCACAACCTGGAACGCCTCCAGATCAAGGACCTGCTCCTCCTCCAAGTGGTGAAGCTCCTGAAGGAGCCAAGGAGAAAGAGGAAGAAGTAATAGATACAGATTATGAGGTGGAATAATAAGCAGAGGAATTAAAGGTATAGAATGCCTCTTGCGTTTGTTATTTAAGTTTGACATATTAGAAATTCAATTTAATTTCATCATTTGAGAGGAAAGATGAAGAAAATTAAGAACATCAATGAACCATTACCAGTACTACCTCTTAGAGCAACAGCAGTATTCCCCAATACTGTAACATCTTTGCTTATTGGCAGAAAAAGAACTATTGAAGCTATAGAATACTCATCCATGGGAAATCGAACGCTATTCCTTGTTACTCAAAAAGATCCCGCAACCGAGGAACCAACCTCGAGCGACTTATTTCGAGTGGGAACAGTAGGAAGAATACTCCAAATAATTCGCATGCCAGATAACACGCTAAAAGTCCTAATCGAGAGTGTTAATAGAGCCAGAGTGCTTAGATATAATACTCACAAGAACTTTACTACCGCTCTCGTTGAATCATACAAATTTGCTGAAAAGAAGGATAAATCCAGAATTCAGGCTTTGTCAAGAAAAGTTGGTGAATTGTATAAAAAATATCTTTCTATTTCGAATATTCCTGAGGAACTGATAGGGCATATAAATTTGGACGATCCATCTCGGTTGTGCGATATAGTTTCAGCACAAATAGGTATAGATTTTAAAACTAAACAGTTTCTTCTTGAATCGAAAAATCTGGTGGAACATTCTGAAAGACTAATACAGGTTCTTGCGAGAGAAGTAAATATCCTGGAACTGAAAGTCGAGATAGATACCCGAGTACAGGATATGATGGACAACAGTCAACGTGAATTCATTTTAAGGCAGCAACTCGAAGCGATCCGTAATGAACTTGGGGATGAATTTATAAGTTCTGAGAATGAGCTTCGTGAACTTGAGCAAAAAATAGATGAAGGTAACTATCCTGAAAATGTTAAAAATACATTGCATAAAGAGTTAAAAAAGCTTCTCAGAATTCCGTCGACTTCACCTGAAGCAGGTGTTATTAGAAATTATGTTGATTTGCTTTTGGAATTGCCCTGGAATGAAGTCTCTGAGGATCAACAAGATGTATTGGTTGCGGAAAAAATTCTCGATGAGGATCATTACGGTCTCGAGAAAATAAAGAAACGAATTGTAGAACATATAGCATTAATGATCCTATCGAAAGTTCCTCGAGGACCAATTCTATGTTTTGTGGGTCCACCAGGTGTTGGGAAAACATCGGTCGCAAAATCAGTTGCACGAGCTCTTAATAGAGAGTTCGTTAGATCTTCTTTGGGTGGGCTTCATGACGAAGCGGAAATCAGAGGTCATAGAAAAACTTATATAGGCGCAATGCCGGGAAAAATTATTCAGGGAATTAAAAAAGCAGGTACTAAGAATCCACTGTTTTTACTCGATGAGATTGATAAAATTGGTTTGGATTATAGAGGTGACCCAGCAGCGGCACTTATGGAGGTTCTCGATCCCGACCAGAATTTCTCTTTTACTGATAACTACGTCGAGCTTCCATTCGATCTTTCAAATGTTATGTTCATTACGACAGCAAACACTATCGATGGTATTCCTTTCCCTCTTATGGACAGAATGGAGATACTGCAAATCTCAGGATATACTGAACCAGAGAAAACTATTATTGGTAGAGATTATATAATGCCTAAGATTATGGAAAAAAGTGGTCTTAGTAAATACAAAATTAATATTATCGATGAAGCACTTAGAAAAATAATAATAGAATACACACGTGAGTCTGGTGTTAGAGAACTTGAAAGAAAATTAAATCAAATTGTAAGAAAAATCGCACTTGAAATCACAAAATCAAAAACCAAGAGAAGAGTTTTCAATGTTTCTTCGGCAAAAATTGAGGAATATCTTGGTGTACCGTATTACTTAGATTCACCGATTCCCAAAAAATTACTTCCCGGGGAATCTTTAGGTCTTGCATGGACCCTATATGGAGGAAATATACTAAGAGTCGAGGTTTTGCTTTATCCGGGCAAAGGGAAATCACATTTTACAGGTAGCCTTGGAGATGTGATGAAGGAATCAATCGAAGCATCCTTGTCTCTTGTACGAACTCGATCTAAAGAAATCGGATTTGATCCGACAATATTATCCAAGAACGACATTCATGTCCATTTTCCAGAGGGTGCAATTCCAAAGGATGGTCCGTCAGCTGGTATTGCTATTTTTACTGCATTAGCATCGGCTCTTTCTAAGCAATCTCTGCCAAATGATTTAGCTATGACTGGCGAGATAACTCTTACTGGAAGGATTTTACCCATAGGTGGTTTATCCGAAAAACTATTGGCTGCCAAGAGATTTGGTATTAAAAGAGTTATAATACCCAAACTTAACGAGAATAAACTGGTGGAGATAAAAGAGGATATTATTAAGGGAATTGAAATTATTCCGGTATCATACATAGACGAGGTTTTAAATATTGCATTCCCGCAGAAGAAAACGACCAAAACGGATAAAAAGAAAGTTAGCATAGGGGAAAGTGCATATATTACTGGACAAACTGTATCCTGAGGATTTATATAGGAGGCAAACTTATTCAAGATCACCCGTAAGGTTCGGCTATATTGCGGATAAAGGAGATAATTAGGATTATCATGGAAGAATATTTACTGGATGAACCTGTGGGAAACGACGCAGAGCACTGTATTATAGGATGCTGAATGATTGCGAAGTAAAATTATTACTGTTATAGAGATGCTTATTTAGAAATAATTTTGAGGAATTCTTATGAAAGAGAGAAAAAGGAAGTTTGCGAGTCCAGGTTCTTGGGAGACTTTAATCTTGGCTCTTGCTGTTGCATTAATATTAAGAGCAACAGTTATTGAAGCCTTTAATATCCCCTCCGGTTCAATGGAGGATACACTTCTTATTGGTGATTTCCTTTTGGGCGAAAAAATAACTTATAGATTTCGAAATCCTCGACGAAACGAGGTGATTATTTTTCGACATCCGGAACCTAGATTCAAGGGTAAGGACTTAATAAAACGTTGTGTTGCAATTCAGGGTGACACTGTGGAAATCCTAAATAAACAGCTTTACATTAACAACCAATTGATCGATGAACCTCTGCATGGGAAGCATGATTCTTCATATTATCGACAAAGAGATGAGTTTGGACCGTATGTCGTGCCGGAAAATTGTGTTTTTGCTATGGGTGACAATAGAGACAACTCCTATGATTCCCGGTTTTGGGGACCTGTTCCTCATGAAAATATAAAGGCAAGGCCTTTGTTTTTTTACTTCTCAGTGGATCCGGGACCGGGACCGCACAATTTCCAGACTATTCTCGATGCATATAAGATGTTTTTAAAAGCAGTATTTCATATACCCCCCGAAGTAAGATTTATGAGAATCGGTACTATTGTCTCGTAAGAGTGCGAATCTTATTCTCCAATTTTTTCCCTTATAAACGATTGCTATTAAGGTTATACCTGCGATTTCCCTAACTTAATAGTTTATAAGCTTTTTCTAAGAAGAAAGTGGAGTTCATACTGTTTAGTTCTGTAACCCTCTTCTTGGGGAGAGGGTGGCTCCGACTTTAGTCGGAGTCGGGTGAGGGGATGCTACTGTATAACAATCATCCTCTTCACAATTCTGTCTCCATCCGCTCTTATCTTTGCGAAATACAAGCCACTTCGCCA